>AASF01000647.1 GCA_000168735.1 Candidatus Endoriftia persephone str. Hot96_1+Hot96_2
TGATCACTGTGGAAGAGGGTTCCGCCCTCGACAACGAGCTGGATGTGGTAGAAGGCATGCAGTTCGACCGCGGCTACCTCTCCCCCTACTTCGTCAACAACCAGCAGAGCATGACCGCCGAGTTGGAAGACCCCTACGTGCTGCTGCACGACAAGAAGATCTCCAACATTCGCGACCTGCTCCCGGTGCTGGAAGGTGTGGCCAAAGCGGGCAAGCCGCTGTTGATCGTCGCCGAAGACGTGGATGGCGAGGCACTGGCGACCCTGGTCGTCAACAACCTCCGCGGCATCGTCAAGGTTGCCGCCGTCAAAGCCCCCGGTTTCGGTGATCGCCGCAAGGCGATGCTGCAGGATATTGCGATCCTCACCGGCGGCACCGTGATCTCTGAAGAGGTGGGTCTGAGCCTGGAGAAGGCTGGCCTGAGCGAGCTGGGCACCGCTAAGAAAATCGTCATTACTAAGGACGAGACCACCCTCATCGATGGCGCCGGCGCCGAGAACGACATCAAGGCCCGGGTCGAGCAGATCCGCGCTCAGATCGAAGAGACCAGCTCCGACTACGACCGCGAGAAGCTGCAGGAGCGTGTCGCTAAGCTGGCCGGCGGTGTGGCCGTGATC
>AASF01000646.1 GCA_000168735.1 Candidatus Endoriftia persephone str. Hot96_1+Hot96_2
TGATCAACATCATGCCCATGAAGATGCCTATGTAACGGTGCGGGATGCATTTAATGCCGCGCGTCGGCAATTACAGGACTTTGCCAGGAAACAGCGACAAAAGGTCAAACTTCATGAAGTTCCACCTCATGGTGCGATATCAAAACTGGTTGCTTGATGAAGGCTATGGCATGATCCAGGCTGATGATGGACGTGAAATATATTTTCACCGTAACAGCATTGTTAACGGTGATTATGATGTGCTGGAAATCGGCAATGAAGTCCGCTTTACGGAAGAGGCCGGTGATGAGGGTCCCCAGGCAAGTAGGGTGCATGTGATTGGTAAACATCATATTGTCACATGAAATTACAGGTACAATCCGCTAAAGTGAAACGGATGCCGACAATAAACTATTGTGTATTCATGTTTTGTTGATTGACGCTAGTGTTAATAAATGATTCCAGTGCATCGACATAACTTGAGCCACTAATGATAAATCCGTCATTATGGCCGCCACGCATTTTCAGAAAATATCTGGGTTCGTGGGCGGAATTAAAAATATCCCGGCCTTCTTCGTAGGGAATAATGTCATCATCACGACTATGCGCCATCAGCACAGGACAGTGTATTGCTTTGACATATTCTTTAGTGTTGTACTGGAAACGACTGAGCAAACGCACCGGTAGAAAAGGATAGATGCGCTGCCCCATGGAATGGGCGGAACTAAAGCTGGATTCAACAATCAGTGCAGCCGGTGTATGCTGACTGGCCAGCCAGGCGGAGATT
>AASF01000645.1 GCA_000168735.1 Candidatus Endoriftia persephone str. Hot96_1+Hot96_2
CCTTGATCAGCTTCTGCGACTTCATTGCCTCAATGGCTTCCGTGGGCCACTGGTCCGAGTTCATCCACGATGAACCGTGCCGGGGCTCCCTGGTAACGCTGCCACCCGGGTCGAGCAATTCGATGAAGGCAGATTCCGGCGGTCATGCAGTCAGACGGGGTTCCGGGTGGTTTCCTCGGACTTCCTCCGGGTTCCTTGGGCTCAATGCCCGAGGGCTTCCAGCATGTCGCGCAGTTTCATGCCCAGTTCGTCATACTTGAGCGAGCAGGAATTGGGATAGGTGATGCGGATGGGAACAATCCTGGCCGGCTTGTCGGCATCGACCACCACGGAAGCGGCAATCTCCACCTGAGTGATGTTATACAGGTGCAACGGCGTGGCCTTGCCGATCTTGTCCAGCAGATCGTGGATCGCCTCCGGGTCCTCCGTGGTGTCCGCCTCCAGGGTGATCCGCTCGCCCTTGCTGAAACGTGAGGAAAGGCGCAACTTGCGCACGGCAACGGCCTCGATGCCAACTGCCCGCGCCATAGAACGAAATTGAAACCCCGCTGGCCGAGCTGGCTCAGATCATAGATGCGCTCATCCTTGGGGTCGGGCGGTAGTTCATCCAGTTTCAAAATCGTGGTGGCGAACATCCCCTGC
>AASF01000644.1 GCA_000168735.1 Candidatus Endoriftia persephone str. Hot96_1+Hot96_2
ACGAATCGCCCTGATCAGCAGCGAGAAGAAGAGGGCTGGCCCCACCTCCCTCGCAGAGTTACCCGATGGCCTGCCAGCGTTCGCGTTCACTCAGCTTCCGTCCCAGTCGGCGGGCCATCTGTTCCAAGTGTTTGTGGGCGTTCTCGATCATCACGATGGCGCCGTCCACCATCGCGCCGATAGCGATGGCGATACCCCCAAGGGACATGATGTTGGCGTTGATGCCCTGGTGCATGCATCACCATGAAGGCCATCACGATACCCACCGGCAGGGTGAGGATTGCCACCAGGGCGGAACGAGCGTGCAACAAGAAGATGATGCAGACCAGGGAGACCACAATCGACTCCTCCAGCAGCTTGTGCTGCAGATTGTCCACCGCCCGCTGGATCAGGTCGGAGCGGTCATAGACCGGCACGATCTCCACCCCGTCTGGCAGCCCCGCCTGCAACGCCTCCAGCTTCTCCCGTACCTTCTGAATGGTGGTCAGGGCGTTTTCGCCAAAGCGCATCACCACCACGCCACCGACGGTCTCACCCTCACCGTTCAGCTCGCCCACGCCACGCCGCAGCTCCGGCCCCAGCTGTACCCTGGGCGATATCCCGCAGGCGCACCGGGGTCCCCCGGGCATCC
>AASF01000643.1 GCA_000168735.1 Candidatus Endoriftia persephone str. Hot96_1+Hot96_2
TTCGCCCTGATCACTCAAGTCTGTGCGTTTTTGTCTGCCTTGATGGAGCGGCAGCCTCAGAACTTCATGCCTTCAAAGAACTTCTTCACCCCATCGAGCCAGCTGCTCGACTGCGGGCTATGGCGGCTGCCGCCCTTCTTCATCGAGGTCTCGAGTTTTACGCAGCAACTCCTTCTGCTCATCGGTGAGATGAACCGGCGTCTCCACCAGCACCCGACAGAGAAGATCGCCCACCGGACCGCCGCGCACCGGCTTCACGCCCTTGCCACGCATGCGGAACATCTTACCCGTCTGGGTGCCCGCCGGGATCTTCAGCAACACCTTACCGTCCAGAGTCGGCACCTCCAGCTCACCACCCAGCGCGGCGGTGACAAAGCTGATCGGCACCTCACAGAACAGGGTGTTGTCCTCACGACTGAAGATATTGTGCGGCTTCACCGTCACCTGCACATAAAGATCGCCGGACGGACCGCCGTTTTCCCCCGCCTCACCCTCGCCGGAGAGACGAATGCGATCGCCGGTATCGACACCGGCCGGCACCTTCACCGAGAGGGTCTTGTGCTGCTGCACCCGCCCTTGGCCATGGCAGCTGCCACAGGGGTCGCTGATGATGCTGACCTTGCCGTGGCAACGCGGACAGGTCTGCTGCACTGAGAAGAAGCCTTGCTGCATGCGCACCTGCCCGTGGCCACC
>AASF01000642.1 GCA_000168735.1 Candidatus Endoriftia persephone str. Hot96_1+Hot96_2
CCTTGATCAGCTCCACCTCAAACGGCATACCGCTCTCGAAGGCGTACTCCTGCAGCACCCGACCACAGAAGCCGTGGATGGTGAAGACCTGACGCCTCGTCCATGCGCACCAGGGCATCCTCGAGCCGTTGCTGCGCCTCCTGACGCCCATCGATGCCATCGAGCAGCTCCCGCAGCAGGGGATCGGGGGGCTGCTGCGCCAGACCGCGCAGCTGCTGCAGCGCCTCGCGAAGCCGCGCCCGGATGCGCATGCGCAGCTCTGCGGTGGCCACCTCGGTAAAGGTCACCACCAGGATCTGCTCCACTTCGAGGCGCGCCTGCAGCAGCAGCCGCAGGAACAGGATGGCGATGGTATAGGTCTTGCCGGTACCGGCACTGGCTTCGATCAGCAGACGCCCTGTGAGGGGGCAGGAGAGGGGATTGAGTGGTTGCATCTTATCGATCCCTGGCTGCCTTGATACTCTCGCTGGCCGCCAGCAGCGGCCCACCCAGACGCGTCGCCAAACCACTGAACGCCTCCTCTGCCAGCGGCTGCATACCACGAAAGGCGGTGGAAACGGCCCAATTGGGGGCGCCACTGTCGTGATCTTTCTCCCAGACCTTGATCGCTCTCTGTAGATCCCCACTCTCCGCGAAGCTGAGAGAGGCGGCGGCAAAGAAGGGCAGAGGCGCGCACTGCCCCTGCCACCACGCCTGCAGCAGATCGGCGAGCAACTGGCCCGGCGCCTCGACCGAGTGCAGGATCAGCGTCTGATCCTCCGCCACATGCAAGCTGAGCGGCGCCTCTGCTGCCGTCTGCTGACGCAGCGCACAAAGGGCCAAATGGTTGACCCAGAGACGCAAGCGGTCCTTTGCCTTGAGTTTGCCGGGCCGGTAGCTGAGCAGACCGGCAGGCGTCACCCCACTCCAACCAGCCGGTCAGATGGAAGCCGTCGAGCTGCAGATCCACCTCCTGCGGCTCCAGCACCTCCTCAGCTCGCCGCATGACCCGCTCTGCGATCTGCAGGATCTCCTCGCTCAGGCGGCTAAACACCGCCGTTCCCGCCTCGCCCATGGGGTAACTCGCCGCGGGCACGCCAGCCAGCGGCAGCAGTTCACCGGGCTCTTCTGCCCTGTAGTGCCGTGCTGCAACATCTCGCGCACGCAGCAGATAGGCAGGCAGCCCGTTGAGGTCGAAGGGTTCTGTATCACTCCAGGATCGCCTCCTCACTCCGCCAGCGCCACGCTGAGGCGATGCTGCAGAAACCAGGCCGACGGGTTGATC
>AASF01000641.1 GCA_000168735.1 Candidatus Endoriftia persephone str. Hot96_1+Hot96_2
GATCAGGGAGATTTCAGGGAACAGCTGCGGCACCCGTTGCAGCAGGAAATCAGCCAAACGCTGGCGGGCTGGCCGGCTCAGGCCGAAGAAGGGGTTGTGGGCGAAGAGCGCCTTGGGGCACAGCATCAGCGCCCGGGCGATGCTCAGATGACGCTGCTGCAGCGGTGTCATATAGGCTGGCAGCAGGCTGTGGTCCATCTGTCCCTGCATGGCACCGAGCAGGGCCTGCTCACGCAGGGCGATGGTTTGCTCGTCGTCCTGCTGGTGGTAGTGGGCTGCCAGCTTCAGGTTGTCCAGGCCGCTGAGCACCGAGAGCAGCGGGATGGCGTGATCTACATAGCCTAGGCTCTGGCGCAGTTGCTGCCAGGGCAGGGAGAATGGCGCATCGCCGATGGCATCTCCCAACAGGATTTCGCCACGGCTTATGGGCTCGACCGCGGCCAGAATGCGTAGATAGGCGCGCAGCGCCTCAGGCTCTTCGCCGAGCAGAAAGATCAGTTCGCCGCGATGAATGTGCAGATCCAGCGGCAGGCAGGGTTCGCCGTTCGGCTGATGCTTCGGACAGGCGGCCTGGGCCTTGATC
>AASF01000640.1 GCA_000168735.1 Candidatus Endoriftia persephone str. Hot96_1+Hot96_2
GATCCAGCTGATCAGTGCGCGCCATACCAGGCTCATTGCCGCTTCTACCAGATAGAGGCCGTCATTGCTTGAGACCTCGGCCTGCTCTAACACGTTGTTCATGCGCAGTGCGCCGCTGCCGGTGGCCACCAGCAGGCCACCGCTGCTGTTCTCGGAATAGTTGCGCCAGGCGAATAGCGCATCCTCAAAGCTCCCGGCAATTGCGTAGGAGAATGCGGTGATGCGTACCGGCAGCCAGTCGAGCAGGCCCAGCAGGTCGCGGCTGGCGTGGTAGAAGTCGAGGCTCTCATCGGCCAGGCGGCTGGAGGGCAGCAAGCTGGCAACACGGTAGAGTATGGCGCCCAGCGGGCCAAGCAGTAGGAACCAGAAGATCACAGCGAACACTCGGCTGTTGGCTTGGCTGAGGATGCCTTCGGTTACTGCCTGGGAGTAGGCCGGCTCCTGGGTCGGCGGTTCGTCGCCGATGAGCTGGCGGGCGATTACCCGCGCCTGGTCCTCGTTGCCCCGCTCGCGGGCTTCGAACAAAGCGGCTGGTCTGCTGGTCCAAATCCTGTGGACCAAAGCAGAACAGAAGCAGTGCGCCAGCAAAAAGCAGGCTGGGCAGGTCAAACAACATGCCATCGAGCAGTGCTTGCAGTA
>AASF01000639.1 GCA_000168735.1 Candidatus Endoriftia persephone str. Hot96_1+Hot96_2
CCCTGATCAGGATGCTTTTAATATCTGTACGCTTGGGCATTTACTCGAAGCGTTGGGTAACTGGGACGCAAATCTTCGCCAAATCAAATTACGATCGTCATGGTCCCAGACGACTTACTCTTTCCAAAATCCTTTTCGAATTATTCGCGTTATTTGCGGCTAATTCACTCTGGTCTTCATCAACTCGATGAAATGAATCCGAAACACGGGCGCTACATCGTGGGGACCGGGGCTGGCCTCGGGGTGCCCCTGGAAGCCGAAGGCCCGGCTTTGGTCCGNGTTGGCNGAANNTGNAATACCCTGCAGGGAACCGTCAAACAGGGAGCGGTGGGTCGCCGCTAGCTTGGCCGGCAGGCTCTGTTCATCCACTGCAAAGCCGTGGTTCTGACTGGAGATCATCACTGTCTTTTCGGCCAGATCCTGCACCGGATGGTTGGCACCGTGGTGGCCAAACTTCATCTTCACGGTGTTGGCGCCGCTGGCCAGAGAGAGCAACTGGTTGTCCCAGGCAGATGCCAAAGGTGGGCAATTACCACTCCTCGACAATCTGTCCGGGCATTCGCCATTCCGATGGCATAGTCGCAGGGCTCCGGATCACCCGGACCGTTGGAGAGAAAGACCCCATCCGGCTGCAGCGCCAACACATCTTTGGCGGGCATCTGCGCCGGCACTACAGTGAGGCGGCAACCGCGATCC
>AASF01000638.1 GCA_000168735.1 Candidatus Endoriftia persephone str. Hot96_1+Hot96_2
CTTGATCACTATCCTCAAACTCCAACCGTAGTGGTGAAGATTGTCTCCGACTCCTGGGGTACGGCGATCGATGATGGCGATACGGGGCAGGTGCGGGTCAAACATCAAAATCATCCTCCCCGAGCACCAAACCCACCTCCCGGGTCAGGTCGATCCCTACCGGACACCAGCTAATACAGCGGCCGCAGCCGGTGCAGCCGATGCGCCCGAACTGATCCTGCCAGCCGGCCAGCTTGGTGGGTCAGCCACTGCCGGTAGCGCTGCGGGATGGTGGTGCGCACATTGAAACGGCCCATGCTGCTATGGGCCGGGTTGAAGCAGGAGTCCCACTGGCGGATGCGCACGGCGCTTGTCCCGTCCAGCGCCGTGCGGTATTCGGTGGAGTAGCAAAAACAGGTGGGACAGACCGCGGTACAGTTGCCGCAGGAGAGGCAGCGCTCCCCGACCTGATCCCAGTCTGGATGGGCCAGGTTGTCGTAGAGACGGCGCAGCACCGCCGGCGACGGCAAACGTCGCTGCTGGGCGGCGGCGGCCCGGTCTGTCGCCTCATTCATCTCGGCAAGCTGTGGGTCGCTGGCGAGCGGCAAGGCCAAAGATTGCAACAGCGCCTCGCCCCGCTGTGAACCTCCCCAGGTGAGAAAACCGCATCCAGTTCTGCCAA
>AASF01000637.1 GCA_000168735.1 Candidatus Endoriftia persephone str. Hot96_1+Hot96_2
GATCATCCGCTTCGAGAACCACAAACTCTGGAAGTTCTGGGGGCGACAGCAGTGCCGAGTGACTTTCACAACCACTTCCGCTACAAGACGAGCCAGACTTTGGAAGTGGGCACCAGTGGCGAGCCACACAGGGCGAAGAGTGGCACAAGTTTCACGGCAGCCAGCGCGCCGAGTGGGAGGTGCTGGAATTTGCCCGCAGCATCGACAACGAAGCGGCCCTGAAGTCGATCAGCATGGGTGCGCCACAGATCATGGGCTGCCATCACGAGCAGATCGGCTACCCCTCGGCAGAGGCCATGTTCGACGCCTTCAGCAACGACATCGAAGCCCAGATCCGCGGCTTTTTCGACTTCTTCTCCCGCACCATGGTTCAGAGGTTACAGCGCCAGGACTTCAGCAGCTTTGCCGGGCTCTACAACGGCAGCGGCCAGAAACAGAAATACGGCAGCTGGATAAAACAGCACTACGACGCCTTAAAGCAGATAGCGCCCAGATAACACCAACCACCCACCACAGAACAACAACACCTGAGGAGATGGATATGAGTGTACCCTCTTTTATCAGCACTATTTTCG
Organism: Candidatus Endoriftia persephone str. Hot96_1+Hot96_2; assembly: GCA_000168735.1. Classification (GTDB taxonomy): domain Bacteria; phylum Pseudomonadota; class Gammaproteobacteria; order Chromatiales; family Chromatiaceae; genus Endoriftia; species Endoriftia persephonae. The sequence goes on from AASF01000637.1 coordinate 576, forward strand.
AACCGGCCACCAAACTGATCGATGAACTGCACACCAGCGAAGAAGAAAAGATGGAGATGTAGCGTCAGGTCAAGCAGATCGAAAACGAGTTCCTCGGCAAGGTGCTCGAATACGAAACCAAACTGATGGAGAGCCAGGCCTCAATCATCAAG
>AASF01000636.1 GCA_000168735.1 Candidatus Endoriftia persephone str. Hot96_1+Hot96_2
GATCATCTCCGCCTTCGCCCCGGTGGAGGACGTGCGTGGCACCCTGACACCGCAGCTGCGCAGCGATCAGGGGGATAGCGACCTGATCCTGATCGACCTGGGCAAAGGGCATAATCGGCTCGGCGCCACGGCGCTGGCCCAGGTCTACAAGCAGATCGGCCATGAAGGCGCCGACCTGGATGATGCGGAGACGTTGACGCGTTTCTTCGATGTGATCCAGGAGCTGAATCGGGACGGGCTGCTGCTGGCCTACCATGACCGCTCTGACGGCGGCCTTCTCGCCACCCTTGCTGAGATGGCCTTTGCCGGTCGCACCGGCCTGAACGTCGAGCTGGATGATCTCCCCGGCGAGCCGTTGGCGCTGCTGTTCAACGAGGAGCTGGGCGCGGTGGTGCAGGTGCGCCATACTGATACTGACGATGTGCTGAAGGCGCTGCACGATGCCGGGCTGGGCCACTGTTCGCAAGTGATCGGTGCCCTTAACGACGATCAGCAGATCCGGGTCTCCCGCACGGGCAAGCTGCTGCTGGAGGCAAGTCGGGTGGAACTGCAACAGGCTTGGTCGGAGGTAACCCGGCAGATGCAGGCGCTGCGCGATAATCCCAGCTGTGCCGAGGAGGAGTTCGAGCGCATCGCGGCAGACGATCCGGGCATTCAGGTCTCTCTCAGTTTTGATCCGGCGGAGGATGTGGCGGGGCCAATGATTGCCAGCGGGGTCCATCCGAAGATAGCGATCCTGCGCGAACAGGGGGTCAACGGCCAACTGGAGATGGCAGCATCGTTTCATCGCGCCGGTTTCGAGTGTGTCGATGTGCATA
>AASF01000635.1 GCA_000168735.1 Candidatus Endoriftia persephone str. Hot96_1+Hot96_2
CCCTTAGCTTCGTGAACTCATGCTCGGGACGGTGACGCAGCGCGATCCATGCGTTGACGCGGCGAGCCATTTCATCGAGGCACGTCGGCAAGGTCTGCGAGGACATTTCATCCGGGGCGAGGCGGGCGAGCTCTGTCACTTCGCTGTCGGTCAAGTCGTGGATGTCGTCGAGAAGGTTCAGTGTCTGCTGGCGGTTGTCGGAGACCGCGAGCGCGGTCGCGCGGTAAGCGGCAAAATCCCTCGATTGAAACTTGCGCGCGTTTGAGATGCGGGTCTTAAGACTGCGAAGGGATACTGTTCGCGGCAAGTCTCCATCCTCGAAGGTTTTCGCTTCGGCGGCGGCAAGGATGTTTTCGATCTGCTGATCGGGCCAGCCCTTCGCGAGGGATTCGACGACCCAATCCCGCATTGCGCCCGCGAGCAAATCCTTGAAGTCCCCGGCCTGCGCTTTGGCGAGCCACAGCCAGCCCCACCGCCAATATTCAGGCGCATCATTCGCAAGCCAGTTGATGATCTTCGGCAGGAGCGCCTGATAGCTTTCCGCATGATCCGCCCGCTCCCGCACCCATGCGAAGATGCTCGAGTGGAAGGGGACCATGCCGACGTTGCGCGGCTCCAAAAGGTAGTCGATCTGGCTGAAGTCCCCGAGCACCTGCCTTATGCCAAGGCTTGGNCAGAAGAAGCCCGATCCCGCGAGCATGTGGAGGGCGTTCTTGGCGTCCGCACTGAGGTGAACCCAGAGTCCCGATAGTA
>AASF01000634.1 GCA_000168735.1 Candidatus Endoriftia persephone str. Hot96_1+Hot96_2
CCCTGATCAGCGCGATCGCCTTGGTCTTGTCGATGATACCGGTGATGGCGAAGAAACAGGTCTGCATGATGGTGTTGATGCGTCGCCCCATGCCGGTCTGGTCGGCGATGCGGTAGGCGTCGATGACGTAGAACGCGAGCCGCTTGTCGATCATCTGCAGCTGCATCGGGCGGGGCAGGGTATTCCAGACTTTGGCCGGATCGGTGGGTGAGTTGAGCAGGAAGGTTGCCCCCTGGCGCTGCCTTGTCGANGACATCTCATAGCGATCGAGGAAGATCGGCTGGTGGCAGGCGACGAAGCTCGCCTCGTTGTCGCCGATCAGGTAGGTGGAGGCGATGGGCCGGGGCCCGAAGCGCAGGTGGGAGACGGTGACCGCGCCGGACTTCTTGGAGTCGTACTGGAAGTAGCCTTGGGCGAAATTATCGGTCTGCTCGCCGATGATCTTGATCGAGTTCTTGTTGGCGGAGACGGTGCCGTCGGCCCCCAGGCCGTAGAAGACGCAGGCGGTGACCCCTTCTGCGGCATCGGGGCGGAAGGCCGGCTCCCAGCCGAGGCTGGTGTGGGTCACATCGTCGATGATGCCCACGGTGAAGGGGTGTTTGGGCTGATCCTGCGCCAGCTCGTCGAAGATCCCCTTGACCATTGCCGGGGTGAACTCCTTGGAGGAGAGGCCGTAGCGGCCGCCACTGATGCGGGGCATGGTGTCGAGGGCGCCGCGGCTGAAGGCCTGGGCGAAGGCGCTGGCCACATCCTTGTAGAGGGGCTCGCCGTCGGCGCCCGGCTCTTTGCAGCGGTCGAGCACGGCGATCTTCTGCACGCTGGTGGGGATCGCCTCGAGCATCTTGTCGGCAGCGAAGGGGCGGAACAGCCGCACCTTCAGCAGGCCGACCTTTTCTCCCCGCTTGGTTAGGTGCCTCACCGTCTCTTCGGCGGCGCCGATGCCCGAGCCCATCAGCATGATCAAGGG
>AASF01000633.1 GCA_000168735.1 Candidatus Endoriftia persephone str. Hot96_1+Hot96_2
GATCCAGCTCCCGCCAAGCGGGGCCGTTGAGCCGGTAACGCTCCGCCAGCTCCTGTTTTCGCCGCCAGCGCCTGACTGGGAAAACCATGTTGGGTGAAGTTATCGATCGCCAGCAACTGCAGACCCGGTGCTTGCGGATGACTCGGATGCTGCCGCACAAAGGCGAGATAGGCGCCAGCCGCATCGAGGATGCGCTGCTGCTTCAGATAGAGATCACCCAGGCTGCGATAGACTCGGTGCAGCCAGCCCCTGCCTCCGTTTTGCCGGAAGTAGCGATCAATGCCGGCAGCACCGCCCAACTGGATGAAGCTGAGGCTCACCACCCGCAGGGTATCCTGCAGCAGCTCCCGCTCTCCGCGCGCCAGCGCATCACTGTCGAGCCGTTCCAGGGCATCGGCCCGCCGATCAAGCAATCGAGTGAAGGCATCCAGCGCCGCTTCGAAATGCTGCTGTTTGAACAGCGCCCAGCCAAGTTTGAACAGCGAACGCTGATGGAAGGGCGAGGCCTCGCCAGCTGCCACCGCAGCAGCATAAGCGTGCTCGGCTCCAGCATAGTCGGCCTGCGCGAACAGCCACTCACCACGGCGGAACTGCGCCTCCTGTAGATAGGGGGAGTTGGGATGCTCCCGCACCAGCTGATCGAGGGCCTGCTGCGAGCGCGCCGGACGACCAGCCAGCGCCTCCGCCCGGGCCAACTGGTAGAGCAGCCGGTCACGTCCGGCAAAGGCCCCATCCTGCTCCAACAGCCTACGATAGAGCGCGATGGCGCTGGCGAAATCCTGCGCTGACGCATCCCCAGCAGACGCATCGCCGAGGCGCTCCTCACCCTGTTCCAGCTGCAAATCTGCCAGTCGCCGGGTCGCCTCCCAAGTCAGCTCGGGCGGCGCCGGCTGTTGCAGCAGCACCTGGTAGCCCGCCATCACCTGCCCGGCGGGTGGCGCCACCACCGGCTCCGCCTGCACTGTTCGCGGGCGGGCCTGCAGGCTGGCCAGGGTCGGCGGCCCCGGCTCACGCTGCAGCCAGGAGACACACCCCTGCAACAGGAGAGGAAGCAGGA
>AASF01000632.1 GCA_000168735.1 Candidatus Endoriftia persephone str. Hot96_1+Hot96_2
CCCTTAGCTTAAACCGGGCGATCGCATCGCACTGATGCTGCGCAATTGCCGACACTGGTCCGAGTCGATGATCTGGCTGCCCAGGGGCTGGGGCTGGTGATCGTTCCGATCTACACCAACGACCGGCCCGAGAACATCGGTTACATCCTGCAGGATGCTGGGGTGAAACTGTTACTGCTGGAGAATCATGAGCAGTGGCAGAGCCTGCAGGAGATCCAGCATCAATTGGCCGGCCTGGCACGGATCGTCACCCTGCAGACGGTTGAGTCAGAGATCCCCCAGCCACGACTGCTGCATCTCGACGCTTGGTTGCCCGCCACTGCCGGCAAGTATCAGGCTGTTGATCTCGACACTAACGCCCTTGCCACCATCGTCTATACCTCCGGCACCACCGGTCGCCCCAAAGGGGTAATGCTGAGCCACCGCAACATCCTCTGGGACATCGAGGCCGGGCTCAAGCTGATCGATGTCTTCAGCAACGACCTGTTCCTCTCCTTCCTGCCGCTCTCCCATGCCTTGGAACGCACCGTCGGCTACTATCTGCCGATCGTCGCCGGCTCTCGGGTCGCCTATGCCCGTTCCATCCCCGGAACTGGCGGAGGATCTCCAGCAACTGCGGCCCACAGTGCTGATCGCGGTACCACGCATCTTTGAACGGATCTACAACAAACTGATGAGCGCGCTGGATGAGGGGCCGACGCTCAAACGCAAGTTGTTTGAGTCA
>AASF01000631.1 GCA_000168735.1 Candidatus Endoriftia persephone str. Hot96_1+Hot96_2
GATCCGGCACGATGCCCGGGGCCCTTGCTGCCATGGCTGGCCTGGGCCATGTCCGTGGATGACTGGGACAGCGAATGGCCCGATTCGGTCAAGCGGTCCCTGATTGCCGAGAGCCTGCGCATTCACCGCATCAAGGGAACAGTGGCGGCGATCCGGCGGGTGCTCAGGGTGCTTGGCGGTTGAGGCGGAACTGGCGGAATGGTTTCAGATCGGCGACCCACCGAACACCCTTCCGCCTGACGGCCTGGGCCAACGCCAATCTGCATGCCAGCAGCGAGGCCATACTGAGAGCGCGGCTCTATATCGCGCTCAAAAGATCCGTGGACGCGGTCAAGCCGGTTCGAAGCCACTACGCCTTTCGCGTGGGCGCGCGCTTCGATGACAGTCTGGGCATGGCTGGAACTTTTCTTGGCAACCAAGCATTGCGGCGAGGCAGCGAGCTCATTCAAGAGCCTCTGAACAGCCAGGCCGGGTTTGCCACAACGTTCCTGGTGCAGACCAGTACCGTAACACGCTTACTCACCCGCCCCGAGGCGCAGGGCGAGTTGGATTCCTTTGATCTTAAAACCGCTGCATCGATTGGAGCGACCGTGGTTGTCCGAACCCGAATGGAGA
>AASF01000630.1 GCA_000168735.1 Candidatus Endoriftia persephone str. Hot96_1+Hot96_2
TTCGAACTGATCCCTCTTTAAAATCGGCCAAGGCTTTTGTCCTCGCCCCCTGACTCTTATTGCCATGAATTGCTTCAGCTTCAATACCTTTGCCTTTCAGATGACGAGTTAATCGATCGGCACCCTGTTTGGTTCGGGTAAAAACCAGCACCTGCCTCCATCTGTTATCGCGAATCAATTGAGTGAGTAGCGCGGGCTTCTGTTTTTTATCCACCGGGCAGATCCACTGCTTTACCGTTTTTGCCGTGGTATTGCGGGGATTGACTGAAATCTCAACCGGTTGTTTGACCAACCCCTTGGCCAGATGGCGAATCTCGTCAGAAAAAGTCGCAGAGAACATCAGGTTCTGGCGCTGCTTGGGCAATACGCTGAGGATCTTGCGAATGTCGTGGGATAAAACCCATATCCAGCATATCGGTCGGGCTCGTCCAACACCAGCACTTCCAGCTGTTTGAACTTCACCGCGTTACGGTTGTACAGATCCAGCAAACGCCCCGGCGTTGCGACCAGAACATCGACACCCCGGCGCAGTTTCATCATCTGAGGGTTTATCTTCACCCCGCCATATACCACCGTAGAACGCAGCGGCAGATGTTTGCCATAGGTGGCGACACTCTCCCCAACCTGGACTGCCAACTCACGGGTAGGCGTTAATATGAGGGAGCGCAC
>AASF01000629.1 GCA_000168735.1 Candidatus Endoriftia persephone str. Hot96_1+Hot96_2
GATCACCAGCAATCGGGATCACCGCAGTGTGGCGAATCGAACCACGCGGTAAAGACCGCAATATCGGTCGTGCCGCCACCGATATCGACTAGGCAGACGCCGAGTTCCTTCTCATCCTCACTCAACACCGCATAGCTGGAGGCGAGCTGCTCCAGGATCAGGTCATCCACCTCCAGACCGCAGCGTCGCACACACTTGATGATGTTCTGCGCCGCGCTCACCGCGCCGGTAACCATGTGCACGCGCGCTTCCAGGCGCACCCCAGACATGCCAATCGGATCACGAATCCCTTCCTGCTCATCGATGATGAACTCCTGCGGCAGGATGTGCAGGATGCGCTGATC
>AASF01000628.1 GCA_000168735.1 Candidatus Endoriftia persephone str. Hot96_1+Hot96_2
CCCTTGATCAGCGGTGCCAGAGTTCGCCTACTTTCTCTTCCATGCCTATGGAGCCTCTGAACGAATCATGGAACTGGCTGGCTTTTCGGTTTTTGACTGGTGACAGGTCGTCCCGTAGCCACTGCGATTGCCGCCTCATCCTCCACCCACTGCAACAAGGTCTGGCGCGCGAAAGGCTTCTGTACCGTTTCACAAGCGGTTATGCACTGCGCGCACTCGGTACAGGTGAACATGCGCCGCTTGATGCTGCGTGGCTTGAGGCGCATCGGGCAGACATTGTCGCAGGCGTTGTTGCATTCGCCACAGAGTTTGGCGCGGCTGCGATCAAAACCCACCACCATGCCTCGGTTGTTGGCCATCCAAGCGAGGCTCTGAAACACCCCCACTGCGCAACCAAATCGGCAAAAGAGGTGGCGGGCAAACATAAACTCGATGAACAGCAACCCAGTCCCCGCACCAATGAAACGTGCCTGATTGCCGGTCAGGCTGAAGTGGAACAAATTATGGTAGATCTCAAACGGCGGCAGCAGATAGGTGAGAAAGCTGACCGCCCAGAGGAAGGCAAAAAACAATGCAGCCAGCCAGGTCAACGGCCAGAATCTTCTGTCCGGCTTCATGTAGAGACCATTCGGCTGCAATTCCGGCTGTGGTGATTTCTCCCAAATGCTCTGCTTGCCACTGGCACGGAACATCAGCCGGTTGATCGTCTCCACCACCGAGAAGTGAGGACAGAGCCAACCGCAGTAGAGGCGACCAAAGCGCCAGGCAATCCAAATCAGCCCCGCCGCCGCCAGCGCGAGTGGAAGGAAACCACGAAGAAAGATGTTGGCAGCCGCCTCGGTACTGCTGATCTCCCCAGCAACCAGTTGGTCTATCCCCAAAGTCCAGGGCCGGCCGAAGAGGATGAAATGGTTAAGGGTCAGATCGAAGCGAAACAGATCGAGGGGCGGCGCCAGGACAAACAGGAGGAAGAAACCGGCCTGAAAGAGATGGCGTTTGTGTTGCAGGGAGAGAGACATATGGGGTTTTGTTACTGTAACAAGTGAATACCCGAGTGATTTGCTATGGTATTCTGCGGTCAGGAACAATGGCTTGATCTGGATCAATCCTGGCAACCAGGAGGCAGGGGACACCCCACCCACGGGAAACGAAAGCATTGCCCGGCCATCGCCTTGGCCAGACCGAGCACGCCAAGCAGCACCAGCGTGGAGTGGCAAACGGGTGAAGTATATGATCAAG
>AASF01000627.1 GCA_000168735.1 Candidatus Endoriftia persephone str. Hot96_1+Hot96_2
GATCAGGATCTGTTTGCTCACCGCTTCTCTCTTCCTGTTGGATTTGTCTCATAAGTATAGTTTTTTGCCGCATCAATGGTTCCACTTTGGTAGGCAGATGTGGAAACAGGCGCCCCCGGTGGTGTTGTTTTCAGCCTGCAGGGTTCCACCAAAGCCTTCGATGATGCTGCGTGAGACCGACAGACCCAGGCCGGTGCCCTTGCCCGCCGGCTTGGTGGTGACAAAGGGATCGAACAGCCGCTCTGCCACCTCCGTTGCGATGCCTGGCCCGCTGTCGCTGATTGCCAGGCAGACCTGCCTCTCCTCGACGCTGGATTCGACCAGAATCTCGCGTTTGTCACTCTCGTCAATGGCGTCGCGGGCATTGATCAAGGGCGA
>AASF01000626.1 GCA_000168735.1 Candidatus Endoriftia persephone str. Hot96_1+Hot96_2
TGATCAGGATCAGTACGGTCACCATCACCGGCAGGATGCTGCCCCCTCCGACTACCGCATAGACCGCCACCTCCATCATGCCGAAGTAGGTGTAGCCGATCCATCCCGCAAAACACACCAGCAGGGCGAACATGATCATGCCAAGAAAGACACGGCTACGGGCCGCAGCCAGCTGCCAGTGGCACATCACATACCACTCATCGACCTGGCACGAGCGGCGTGCCCGCCACAGGGTATAGAAGAGCGTTATGAGCGACACAACGGGTACCAATGCGACCGGTTGCCAGAAGGAGCGCGCCACCCCCAGCGAGGCGACAAACCAGAGGATGTGGTTGCCAATCAGGTTGGTGAGGAAGACTTCATGGGGAATCTTCGCCTTGTGTGCAGCCGCTTCGGATATCTCGAATTTCATCGGGCTCAGGTAACTCAGCAGGGGAATGGGATCAGGCAACCCAAGTTACCATATCGCAACCGGAAATTTCATCTCACGCCATCGACTTCTGCATCCCCGCCGGCGCGGCCCTTGCAAATTGACAAGAGCCAAAGCGAGCCTAGCGTTGTAGAATCCCCCATTGCCGGCGGACCCGGGATCATCGATCTGCTCTCGTCCGCCTCCACGATTACCAGCCATTAGCAGAGTCAGATGGATAGAAAAATCCTCTTCGGAATCCTTGCCGCCACTCTCGTCGCCGTCAGCCTGGCCGTCATGCTGCCCGGAGGAAAGGCCCCTGACGCAGAGCCAAAACTCCCCTGGAGGATCAGCCTGGATGCGCTGGGCAACTCCCGCGTGTTCGGCCTCACCCTGGGCAAGAGCACCCTGGCGGATGCCCGTCATCTGCTCAGGGATGAAGGCAAGGTCTCACTCTTCATCTCCAAGGGCGAAGCCCCGGTGCTAGAGGCCTATTTCGAACGCATGGCACTGAGTGGCCTGAAGGCCGATTTCGTGTTCGTATTGGAGGCCGACGAGAGTCAGCTGCAGGGCTTCTATGAACGGGGGGCGCGCAATCGCCCGCACACACAGAGATGACCAGCAAGGTCGATCTCGCCTTTGAGGATATGCAACAG
>AASF01000625.1 GCA_000168735.1 Candidatus Endoriftia persephone str. Hot96_1+Hot96_2
CCCTTAGCTTGCGAGGGCCTTGAGACAAGATCACCAGCAGTGGGCAAAGGATATAACCAGTATCAGAATAGCGGTACAGGGTGCTGGTGGTCAGTTAACATCAAATATGTCCGAACTATGGTGCCAGCGATATCGAAAACCAATTGAAAAGCAGTGGTTGAATGTCCGCCGTCCGCTGAAAAAGGCAACGAAAAGGGAAATGTGGCAGGTTCAAATGATCAAAAGCCAGAAACTTACTGGAGCGATTACGAGACTTCGAGCAAGATGTCCTGTGCTTCATGGATGCGGAGAAAGTTCTCTTTACCGATAATCAAGGTAAAAACGATCTGGTATGGCAAAGGTGCAGCGGAAGCTCTCCAATTGTTTGAGATTCATGGAAGGGACAAAAATCTTTTGTCGAGTTCGAAGTTACCTGTCAACTTACTGAAAGTAGGGCATGACGGCCACACAAACACTGATGCTGCATTTTCAGGAGAAGAACCCACAGCTCAGGAAGTTGAATGAGGCTAATGTAGCCGACCCTGACAGAATGGGCTGAGCAAATGCGGCATCCGTCTGGACTACACTCGCTCGGCAGGTCGCCGTAAAATCCATAAACGGGAACGCTAAACCGAACGGTGGCCATGATTGGTTGGTCCGATATTTGTTTGGCGCCATTGCTGAGGTTAAGGGTTTTGCGACCGCTGGTTGTGGACCTGCAATCATGAGTGCTCGAGCACGGCCTTTGGTGGTATAACACTAAAATAGAAATTAGCCTTGGCGATCCAACCGCTGCCATACCCTCTCATATCGGAAAAAGTTTATCCACTTTGCACGCCACTCAAATCCATGGAGCACGGGCGTTCTTTGCGCTGCTAAAGCAATAGTAGAAAAGACCGAAGCTAAAATCCTGCAATGTTTCACGTGGAACAGTAAGTACAGGTAAAGTCTTTT
>AASF01000624.1 GCA_000168735.1 Candidatus Endoriftia persephone str. Hot96_1+Hot96_2
GCCCTTGATCACCACCGGGATCTCATCCAGCCCAGCCTGTTGCGAGGCTGCGCCAGCGGCGCTCGCCCGCGATCAACTCATAGCGCCCACTCTCCACCGGACGCACCACCACCGGCTGAATCACCCCCTGGTGCAGCGATAGAATCGGCTAGTTCACGCAGACTGTCGGGATCAAACTCCCGGCGTGGCTGGTAACGGCCCCGCTGGATCAGATCGAGCGGCAGTCGCTGCAGGTTCTCGATAACGCTGGTTGTGAGTCCGCGGACAGCTGGTCGACGCCGTTGTCTCCAAGCGGAGTCATGCCGCCGAGAAGTGCGTCGAGCCCTCTGCCTAGGCCGCGTTTTTTTTGTCACCATCGATCTATCCGTTTCGGGGAAGGTTATGCACTTACCGCCACATGGTGGCGCCCCAGCAGCTCGGCAGCCAGCGCTAGATAGGCCCTCGCGCCGCGGGAGGCGCTATCATAACGCAAAACCGGCTTACCATGACTCGGCGCTTCGGCCACCCGCACGTTGCGCGGGATGATGGTCTCGAAAACGCTTGAGCTGAAATGACCTGTAAGCTGGTTCGATACATCCACCGCAAGATTGTTGCGCGGATCGTGCATGGTGCGCACTATCCCTTCGATACGTAGATCGTGGTTGAGATGCTCCTGAATCTGGTTCACCGTGCCCATCAGCGCCGACAAACCTTCCAATGCGTAGTATTCAGTCTGGATCGGGATCAGTACCCCGTCGGCTGCCACCAACGCATTCACCGTGAGCATATTCAGCGAGGGCGGGCAGTCGATGATGATGAAATCGTAATTCTCCTGGGTACTGGATAACGCCAACCGTAGCCGTTTTTCTCTGAGCGTGGCGCTCATCAGGCCAACCTCTGCTGCAGTCAAATCCCCATTCGCGGGTAACACATCAAAGCCCGAATCGGGAGCCGCCAGCACCGCTTCATTTAGCTTGGCGTCCCCCAGCAACACATCACAGCTCGATTTCTTCAGCTGATGTTTATCTATCCCACAACCCATGCTGGCATTGCCCTGGGGA
>AASF01000623.1 GCA_000168735.1 Candidatus Endoriftia persephone str. Hot96_1+Hot96_2
CCTTGATCACCTACCTGCATGTGGTCAACAGCCTGGCCGTCCCGGTCGACATGTTCAAGTCATACTCCCTGTTCGCCGGAGTGCAGGATGCCATGATCCAGTGGTGGTGGGGTCACAACGCAGTGGGCTTCTATCTGACCGCAGGCTTCCTCGGCATTATGTACTACTTCGTGCCCAAGCAAGCGGGTCGTCCTGTCTACTCTTACCGTCTGTCAGTTATCCACTTCTGGGCACTGATGTTCGGTTATGTATGGCTGGGTGCGCACCATCTGCAGTACACCGCTCTGCCTGACTGGACCGGTTCTCTGGGTGCGGCAGTGTCTATCGGCATGATCAAGGC
>AASF01000622.1 GCA_000168735.1 Candidatus Endoriftia persephone str. Hot96_1+Hot96_2
GATCACCCTTTCCACGAATTGCTCTGGGACTCCGAGCGGAAACAGTCACAAATATTTCACTGCGACTTCAGGGGTGGGTGTATGTGGCCGCGAATGCGGTGAAGCGCTATGTGTTGGATGACGACAGGCTGCTCGTTTTCCTTCAACACCGATTGGAAATCCCGAAAAGTCAGAGGCTGACCTGTTTGCACGATAACGTCTTATGGCACTTGGGATCGGCTCGCTTCGGCAATTACCGTCCGCACCTCTATTTCGCTCGCCGCCTCGATTATCCGGAAAATCGGGCAACATTCCTGCGGGCAATGAAGCGTGAGATCGGAAAGACGCCTGCCATCATCATGTGCGCAGGCAAGAGGGAGCCAGTAGATTTTGAGTTGCCGTTCGACCAGGCATTGGTTTCACTCCATCAAGTGATGGCCCGGGACCAGGCTGACTTCTGCATAGATGACGATGTGTTGCTTGCCCTGCTTAAAGGGGTGCCCGATGTTGAGGAGTCGACGGGTGGCATCGGTCTGCGTTTTTCCACCGATTACCGGATTGTTCATTGGAACGGCGAATCCTATAAGCTGACCAAGAAGCAGTCGGCTGTCATGGAGTGTCTCCACAACGAGGGTGGCCGGGCGCATAAGGATTTGTTACGCGCTGAAGCCCGCACTAATGAAGAGCTTCATCGCATTATGCGGAACAAGAAAAATGGTCAGTGGATACCTCATCCCCTAT
>AASF01000621.1 GCA_000168735.1 Candidatus Endoriftia persephone str. Hot96_1+Hot96_2
ATCGCCCTTATGGCCCGCATGCAGATTACCCATGGTAGGCACAAAAGCGACCCGCGTCATCGCCCGCTCGCCACTCACGCACCCGTTGGCGCAGCGCCTCGATACTCGCTGTCTGCTGCATCGCCAATCTCAGAAGGCCTGCTCAAGCGTGGGGAAACTGCCATCGCGTACCGCCGCCACATAGGCCTGAAAGGCACCTTCGATACTGTCAGCGCCGCCAAGGAAGTCGCGCACAAAACTGGCCGGATTGGGATTCATGCCCAGCATGTCATAGACCACCAGTACCTGACCATCACAGCTGCTGCCGGCGCCAATGCCGATCACCGGTATCTCGACCGTGGCGCTGACCTCGGCCCCCAAGCTGGCTGGCACACACTCCAGCACCAGCAGATCGGCCCCTGCCTCCTGCAGCTCGTAGGCCTCCTTCAAGATCCGCGCCGCGGCCGCATCATCACGCCCCTGCACTCGGTAGCCACCGAGCTTGTGCACCGACTGGGGCAGCAATCCCAGGTGAGCACAAACCGGAATACCCTGTTCCGTCATGCGCCGCACGCTCTCCAGCACCGGCCCGCCGCCCTCCAGCTTGACCATCTGTGCGCCGCCCTCTTGCATCAGCCGCGCC
>AASF01000620.1 GCA_000168735.1 Candidatus Endoriftia persephone str. Hot96_1+Hot96_2
CCCTGATCACCATCCGCATGGAGAACATCTTCACCTGGGGGGATTTCCTCAACCTCGACCGCGGCTCCGAGGAGAACGACGATCTGGAGAGCGCCGCCGATGCCGCAAAAGATATCGACGTGCTGAGCGTCAGCCGGGATGCCAAGGCCTCCGCCAGCAAGCTGCGCTTCGATCTGGATCTGCCTGCCGCCTCAGAGGATGACCTGGTGCTCAGCGAGGGGGTTCTGCTGCCGGAGTGGGACTTCAAAAAGCAGCGGCTGCTGCCCGACCTCTGCCGGATAGTGCCGATGCTGGCGTGCCAATGCCGAGCCGGTCCCGCTACCGGATCATCTGCGCCGCACTGCGCGAAGGCTGCGTGCCCAGTTCCAGCAGCTGGCCCCAGCGCGAGTCTGGCACCGCAACCAGCAAGAGGGCAGTGAGATCGATATCGATGCCTACCTGCGTTTTTGCCACCGATCGCATGATTTGGCCATGCCGCCAGCGCCGATGGCCTCTACCGCGATCTGCGCATCGGCTCGCGGGATCTCGCCTGCCTGCTGCTGGCTGACCTGTCGCTCTCTACCGACACCTGGGTCGATAACCACCGGCGGGTGATCGATGTGATCCGCGATGCCCTGTTCCTGTTTGCCGAGAGCCTCTCGGCTACCGGCGACCGCTTCGGCATCTATGGCTTCTCCTCACGCAAACGCGACCCGGTCCGCTTCCATCAGCTGAAGACCTTTGATGAGAACTACAATGCGGCGATCCGCGGTCGTATCGATGCCATTAAGCCCGGCTACTACACGCGCATGGGCGCGGCGATCC
>AASF01000619.1 GCA_000168735.1 Candidatus Endoriftia persephone str. Hot96_1+Hot96_2
GATCAAAGCCCGCAGAAGATCGGGGCAATCACCACCACAGTGCACGCTGAAGCGTGGCAGCAACGGGGGGCAACAAAGCCCAAACGCACAGCGTGGAAAGAGACTTGGAAAAAATCCAGCTCCCAACGTGGCCGTTTTGAACCGAAGAGGAAAGAATCAAATTTCGAAGGGTGGGCCATCAAAGCCCGAGCGTGCTGAAGCACATCAAGCCCCTGAGCAGGTGTTTTATCCCGGGTGGACGAAATCCGCCACAGATGGCAAATTGAAAGCCCTTGGTGAGGCAACAGGCCCAGTGCACGCTGAAGCGTGGAAACACCGAGGGAACATCAAGCCGAGGATGCTCGCCTGAAGGCGAATAAGCCCCGAAGGGTGATCCGGTCATCGATCAGCCCGAAGATCGTTTCGAGCCATCCAGTAGCAGTCAAAGCCCGAATGATCAAAAGATCGGCTGTGCACCGTCTGAAGGCGGTGGAGGCCCTGGAAGAAGAGCACAGCACCAGTCTGTGCTAGATTCCACGTACAGCAGATGAAAAATCTGCTCGCAACGACAGGGAAGGTGAGAAAAATGAAAATGGAGATCCCATCAATCCCAATCAGTTCTCTCCGTTCCG
>AASF01000618.1 GCA_000168735.1 Candidatus Endoriftia persephone str. Hot96_1+Hot96_2
GATCACGTCGAGATAGAAACCGCCCAGCTCGGTGACACAAAAGTTGAGTATCTTCTGGTAGATCAGGTGAAACTGGTAGCCTTTGTAGGCTATCAGCGATCTCCTGCTGCAGCTGCAGGGTGCGGTCCACCGCCCAGCGGTCGAGCTCGATCATCTCGCCCGCAGCGACCATATGCTGTGCCGGGTCGAAGCCGTTGAGGTTGGAGAGCAGAAATCGCGTAGTGTTGCGGATGCGCCGGTACGCGTCGGCGGTGCGCTTGAGGATCTCGTCGGAGACGCTCATCTCGTTGCGATAGTCGGTGGCCGCCACCCACAGGCGGATGATGTCGGCACCACAGGTTTTTGGTCACCTTCTGCGGTGCCATCACGTTGCCCTTCGACTTGGACCTCTTCTCGCCCTTCTCGTCGACGGTAAAACCGTGGGTCAGCAACTGTCTAAAGGGGGCGCAACCGTTCATCGCCACCGAAGTCAGCAGGGAGGACTGGAACCAGCCGCGGTGCTTGATCTGAGCCCTCCAGATAAAGGTCGGCGGGGTAGCTCAAATAGTCGCGGGCCTGCAGCACGCACTGGTGGGTCACGCCGGAGTCGAACCAGACATCCAGCGAGTCGGTGACCTTGGTGTAGTCAC
>AASF01000617.1 GCA_000168735.1 Candidatus Endoriftia persephone str. Hot96_1+Hot96_2
GATCAGCAACGGTCCGGCTCCACCCAACAACTACATCCTCTATGACCCGGCCACCGAGAGCGCCGGCAAATCCTTTCCCTCCAGCGCCAATCCGAGCCAGTTCGACAGTTTTGGCGGGCTCAGTTTTAGGATCTCCGGCACCCCGACGGTGGGTGACCAGCTGATCGTCCGAAACAACACCAATGCTGCCACCGGTGATAACCGCAACGCTTTGGCGCTGGCGGCGATGCAGTCCCAGGATCGTATGTTGAATCTGAGCGCCAGCTATTCTGAAGTCTATTCGCAGCTGGTGGCTGGGGTGGGTGCCTCGACCCGCCAGGCAGAGGCGAGCCTGGCCGCCCAGGAGGGGCTGCTGGAACGCAATCGGGCCTCACAGGAAGAGGTCTCCGGGGTCAACCTGGATGAGGAGGCGGCCAAACTGGTGCAGTTTCAGCAGGCATATCAGGCCTCAGCAGAGATGATC
>AASF01000616.1 GCA_000168735.1 Candidatus Endoriftia persephone str. Hot96_1+Hot96_2
TGATCCGAACGTTGCTCTTGATCGGTTTGTTACTGCCGACCCGCTCGAGGCTACGCTCCTGCAGAACCCGCAACAGCTTGACCTGCATCGGCATGCTCATGTCACCGATCTCATCAAGAAACAGGGTGCCCCCCTCTGCCATCTCAAACCGACCCTGGCGGCTGCTGATGGCGCCGGTAAAGGCCCCTTTCTCATGGCCAAACAGCTCACTCTCGAGCAGGTCAGCAGGGATTGCGCCGCAGTTGACTGGCACAAAGGGTTTGCCGCGCCGCTTGGAGTGGAAGTGGAGCTTGCGCGCCACCACCTCCTTGCCAGTGCCCGATTCGCCCAGGATCAGCACGGTGGCCTCGGAGTCCGCCACCTGATCGATCATCTTGTTGATCTGGTGCGTCGCCCGGCTGCTACCGGAGAGACAACGGAACAGTTCCACCGAACGGGCGGTGACATGGTCGCCATTTCTTCGACTCTCCTGAAACACCTGGGCCTTGTGGATCAGCGCCATCAACTCGCCATAGTGGGTGGGAATCTGTAGTTGACCGATAACGTTTTCACAACCCTCGGTACTGGTCGGATTCTCCTCACCAAAAATCTGAAATACCGGCAGATCCGGCATCTGCTTCTCCAGCGCCTCGATCATCTCCCGGCCTTCACCCTGGCAGTAATGAGGGCTGACCAGTACCGCTGAACAGGCCTCTTTCTCCGCCTCCACATGG
>AASF01000615.1 GCA_000168735.1 Candidatus Endoriftia persephone str. Hot96_1+Hot96_2
CCCTTGATCAGCGGCGCTCATCCCCGGGGGCTGGCGAAATTGGTAGAGGCGGTCCCTTTGGCGGTTGATGGGCGAGGTAGAGTGGCACCACAGCTTCGATATCGGTGGGCTCGATGCCAAGCTGTTCGAGACCGTTTTCGTCGCAGACACTGTCGCTCTGTAGCGACAGGTAGTTGTCCATGGTAAAGGGCTTGCCGGGCAGCTTTTCCATCACCCTGGCCTGTAGACGGGCTGCGCTGTCGCCTAGCTCCATCAGGATGCGCTGTTTGCCGATGGTCTGGGCGGTGTAGCTCACCAGTTCCCCCAGGCTGAAACTGCGCGGGCCGCACAGGTCATAGTGGTGGCCGAAGGTGCGGCTGTCGTCCAGCGCTTGGCTGAATGCCTCTACCACATCACCCACATAGACTGGGGCGAAGCGGCTCTCGGCGCAGGCCAGCGGAAACAGCAGCGGGGCGCGTTCCAGCAGGCCGGCGAAACGGTTGAAGAAGCTGTCGCCGGGGCCGAAGATCACCGAGGGTCGGAAGCTGGTGACTGCGGCGAAGCCGCCGCCGCGGGTGTGCGCCCAGCTTTCGCCCTCACCTTTGGAGCGTAGGTAGTGGCTGGAACCATTGGCCTCGCTGGCGTTCAGCGCGCTCATGTGCAACAGGCGTTTGATGCCCGCGCTGCGACAGGGCTCG
>AASF01000614.1 GCA_000168735.1 Candidatus Endoriftia persephone str. Hot96_1+Hot96_2
GATCACCCTCCAGCCCCAGACCGAAGGCGAGCTTGCGGCACTGGTAGGGTTGCAGGCCGGCGGCCGGATCGACCACTGTGGTGAGGATTTTCTCCGGGGTCTCGGCGGCCACCTCCTCGATGTTCATGCCACCGGACAGCCGATGGCCATGAAGGTAGACGCGGGAAGCAGGCACGATCCAGCAGTGCCCCCAGGTAGAGCTCGCGGGCGATGTCGCTGCCCTGCTCCACCAGCACCAGGTTGACCGGCAGCCCTTCAGGGCCGGTCTGCTTGGTCACCAGAGTCATGCCAAGGATCGCCTCAGCCGCCGCCTCGACCTCATCGAGACTCTTTGCCAGCGTCACCCCGCCGGCCTTGCCGCGACCGCCGGTGTGGGCCTGGGTCTTGACCAACCAGACCTCACCACCCAGCTCCTGGGCCGCCGCACGGGCATCGCTCGGGCTGGAGACCGTCTTACCCTCCGGGACCGGGATGCCGTAATCGGCAAACAGCTTTTTTGCTTGGTATTCGTGTAGATTCATCTGCTTTCCTTTCTCGTATAGGTCAGTGGCGCGGACAAGCCGCTCGTCCGCACCTCTCTATCTATAGCCGGCCAGGTGCTTCAGGCGATCCTGCAACTGTTGCGCGATCTGCGTCTGTGCGCTGTCGCGGGTGGGC
>AASF01000613.1 GCA_000168735.1 Candidatus Endoriftia persephone str. Hot96_1+Hot96_2
ACGAACAGATGATCAATCTGGTGGAAGTAATGGCCAACCAATACATCACCCGCAGCGAGCGAGCTGGAACAGAGCGATATAGCACGGGAGAATGGAGCACAACTGGTTTCTCAGCCAGCAGTGGGTTGGCATGGCGCTCTATGCCGACGGCTTCGCCGACGACCTGCGGGGGGTCCGCTCACGGCTCCCCTATCTGCAGGAGCTGGGGATCAACATGGTGCACCTGATGCCGGTGCTGAAGTGCCCCGAGAGCGCCAGCGATGGCGGCTATGCGGTGAGTGATTTCCGCCAGCTCGACAGCCGCGTCGGCAACCTCGACGACCTGCGCGAGCTGGCCGAGTCCATGCACAAACGGGAGATGCTGCTGGTGTTCGACGTGGGTGGTCAACCACACCTCCGGACGAACACGCTTGGGCGCAGATGGCCCCGCAGCGGCAAGCAAAAATATCAGGACTACTACTACATCTTCGGCAACCGCGACGTGCCCGACATGTTTGAGGAGACCATGCCTGAGATCTTCCCCGAGACCTCGCCCGGCAACTTCACCTGGGACGAGACGATGGGCAAGTGGGTGATGAGCGTGTTTCACGACTACCAGTGGGATCTGAACTACAGCAATCCGGCGGTGTTCATCGAGATGATCGACATCATCCTATTCTGGGCCAACCAGGGGGCCGACATCGTACGCCTCGATGCAGTGGCCTTCCTCTGGAAGAAGATTGGCACCAGCTGCCAGAATGAGCGCGAGGCCCACCTGATCCTGCAGTTGATGAAGGACTGCTGCCAAGTCACCGCCCCCGGCGTATTGTTTATCGCCGAGGCGATCGTCGCGCCGGTAGAGATCATCAAATATTTCGGCGAGGATGCGGTGATCGCCAAGGAGTGTGAGATCGCCTACAACGCCACCTTCATGGCGCTACTCTGGGATGCGGTCGCCACCCGCAATGCCAAGCTGCTCAACCAGGGCATCCGCAACCTGCCAGACAAACTCGACCGCGCCACCTGGCTCAACTATATCCGCTGCCACGACGACATCGGCCTCGGCTTCGATGACCGGGACATCCGCCTTGCCGGTTACGAACCCCTCGCCCACCGACGCTTTCTGGTGGACTACTTCACCGGCACCTACG
>AASF01000612.1 GCA_000168735.1 Candidatus Endoriftia persephone str. Hot96_1+Hot96_2
GATCATTTTGCAGACCTGTCTGGCTGAAGGATGGCTTCACCCGGGGTAAAGCCAGCATCAACGATGGCCTTGCGTATCGCCTCGAGATCAGCAGATTCTCCCGGCTTCATGACGATACGCGCCCGTTTGTTCTTCAGACTCACATCGGCGGATTCAACACCCAGGAGCTTGTTCAGCTGTTTCTCCGTGCCATAGACACAGAACGGACAGGTCATCCCTGTCACTTCAATCTCAACCACCTGCGGTTCGTCGGCCCAACTCAGTGGAACGATGAGCAACAGGCCAATCAGCAGTACGATCAACCGGTTCATAAGCAGTATCTCTTGTTGGTGATGGATAGGGTTCAAAGGTCAATCCATAGTCGCAGCGGCAACGCAAAATAGGCGGCGAAAAAACCGATGCCCCAGATGGCCACTGAAACCCAGTAGATACGCCGGTTCCAGAGCTGGGTCTTATTGCAGAGTTCACCCAGTTGAGGATCGCTAGGACAACTGTGTCTGGAGCGATAAAGCAGCCATCCGGGACAGACCCAGCATGAGACCAGAGAATGCAAACACCCATGCCTTGTGCTGGCTCAAGGTGATCC
>AASF01000611.1 GCA_000168735.1 Candidatus Endoriftia persephone str. Hot96_1+Hot96_2
CCCTTAATTCGCAATCGACAGCTGCCCGAAGCGAAATTCTGTCTCTTTTCTTCCTATTGCGGCCGCTTCCAGATGCTGATATCAAGGCTGTCTTATTCAATTAAGAATGCAATTAAATTCAGGCTAATTTTAACCGCAAGGAACCATGACGGGCACGAAGAAAAGAGATTAAGAAAATCCACATTAGAAACAATCTGTTATCACCTTCAAGCCCTTCGTGCTCTTGGTAATAATACAATGAGTTATTGGGATAGATGAAGTGGTCCTGATGTAGACTTCAGTGAGTCCGGACAGTCAGGCCAATATATGCTAGTTTTCGTTGGGCCTCGACGACTAGCTGCAACACAACAGGGATTTTGAGTCGATGTCGCCAGCCGTATTTGCCAAAGAGTTATTCAAGCACTCGGAGTATCAATCCGCCTGGGTGCGCCTGATTATCTGGGTATTCAGCGCCGGCTATATCGGACTTGGCGCTACCACCGGTTATTATGAGGTGGATCTGCTGCAATATGGGGTGCTGTTCGGCAGTTTTCTGTTTGTCTTTTTGCTGCTGCTGGTCAGTGTCTACTATCATCCGGTGTCGCGTCGCCGCCGTTACCTGGCCCTGCTGACCGACATCAGTGCGGCCAGTTTGGCGATCTTTCTCACCCAAGAGGCGATCAGCCCCTTCTATCTGCTCTATATCTGGATCTTTGTCTCCTACGGCACTCGCTACGGCAAAGCGCTGCTGAAGGCCGCCTCGTTACTCAGCACTCTGGCCTATGTGGTGGTGCTGATTGCATTGGGCGAGTGGCGACAGTACACCTTTG
>AASF01000610.1 GCA_000168735.1 Candidatus Endoriftia persephone str. Hot96_1+Hot96_2
ATTCCCGCGTCATCCCGGAATTCGGCCGGACACTGAACGTCAACACGGGTGTGCTTGCGCCACTCCGACACGAGGACAAGGTCATTGGTGGATTGTCTGCTTTCCGTAACGGTGAGCCCTTTGATGAAGTAGACAAACAGAACCTTAATCTTTTTGCCCAGCAGGTCTCGACCGCGCTGATTAATCTTCGCCTGAGACTTTCGCTGGAGCAGCGCGTAGCGACGCGTACCCGCGAGTTGGCAGAGGCCAACGAAACATTAATGGAGTTAGATCAACTAAAATCCATGTTCATCGCCTCCATGTCCCATGAACTGCGTACGCCGCTTAACTCGATCATCGGCTTCACGGGTATCATCCTGCAAGGCCTGGCCGGCCCCCTGTCCGAAGAACAGACCAAGCAACTCGGCATGGTGCAGGGCAGCGCCCGTCATCTGCTTGAACTTATCAATGATGTGCTGGATATCTCCAAGATCGAGGTGGGCGAGGTAGAGATCGTGCCGGAGGCTTTTAATATACGCGAAACGATTGAGAAAGCGGCACAAAAGGTGAGCTTGTTGGCCGAGAAGAAGGGACTGTCTCTGACCGTTGAGGTGGCGCCCGAAGCGGGTTGTATTACCAGTGACCGGCGGCGAGTCGAGCAGATTCTGA
>AASF01000609.1 GCA_000168735.1 Candidatus Endoriftia persephone str. Hot96_1+Hot96_2
CGCGAATCGCCCTTAGCTTTGGCTTTGCTGATCGTGCGTTCTCTGGACGCATTGGAACAGGAGATTGTTACGCTGGCGACTTGATGGGTCTGCTAACGAGCAGGCATTAATAAATAGCATTGCTGAGAGTGCGGAAAATGTCGATCAAGACGACGAAACCAACCCAATAATCGCAGCCATCGACGAAGCATTAGAGGAACACTTCTTGTCGGGCTTAGGTACGTATTTGACCGCGTTGCAAACCGGTCAAGTAGAACTGGTGTCTTCAGCTATTTCTATTCTTCGCAATGGTCTTGAGTCAGCAGCCACTTTGAACATGGTTCCGCAATGGTGGTGCTTTCGGCTAGCCAGCCACCTGATCGACGATTTGTGGAAGTCCAGTTTCCATCAGGTGTTGCCGCGAAATCCGCTTGGAGAAACTGAACCAGACTGGCTGGCGTTACGTGATCTGTTCATTGCTTCGATGTACAAACGAAGTCGAGCAGAGATCGAACTCTGGCCATCACAGATTGAAGCCGCCCGACGCACCACTGATTCACATGATGATCTCGTAGTTTCCCTTCCTACTAGTGCTGGAAAAACCCGAATCGCGGAGCTTTGTATTTTGCGCTGCCTTTCAGAGGGAAAGCGGGTTGTTTTCATAACTCCTTTAAGAGCCTTGTCTGCTCAGACAGAAGCTGGCTTGCAACGGACTTTTACACCATTAGGGAAGTACGTATC
>AASF01000608.1 GCA_000168735.1 Candidatus Endoriftia persephone str. Hot96_1+Hot96_2
CAGGGTCGAGACCCCGCTCTGGCGCACCGCCCGCCGGCACGTGATGCGCAGCGTATCGACTACCGCATCCTCGAAAGCACGGGCAATATCTGCCAGGGTCTGGCGACTGACCATTTCCCCCTCCTCCCGCCGAGCAGCCTGCAGGGTATTTAGAGCAAAAGTCTTGAGACCACTAAAGCTGAAGTCGAGACCGGGCCGGTCGGTCATCGGACGCGGAAAGCGATAACGCCCCGGATCGCCCTGCTGTGCCAACTGCGCCAGCTCTGGGCCACCCGGATAGGGCAACCCGAGCAGCTTGGCAGTCTTATCAAAGGCCTCTCCAGCCGCATCGTCCAACGACTCACCCAGCACTTGGTAGCGACCGATCCCTTCCACCAGCACCAACTGGGGTGTGACCACCGGAGACCAGCATCGCAACAAACGGGAAAGGCGGCGGCTCGGCCTCCAGCATCGGCGCCAGCAGGTGGCCCTCCATATGATGTACGCCAATCGCCGGCACTCCCCAGGCCCAGGCCAAACTACGGCCGATGGCGCTGCCCACCAGCAGTGCCCCCACCAGCCCGGGACCAGTAGTGTAGGCAACGCCGTCTATCTGTTCCGCACCGAACCCCGTCCCCCGCAGAACCTGCCGGATTAGCGGCAACACCTTGCGCACATGGTCCCGCGAGGCCAGCTCCGGCACTACGCCGCCATATTCGGCATGCACTGCGATCTGGCTGTGCAGCGCGTGGCCAACTAAGCCCTGTTGGCTGTCATAAAGGGCGATGCCCGTCTCATCGCAGGAGGTTTCGATCCCAAGTACTCGCATCGCCCAATCGACCCTCTTAGTCATTACGAAACAAAATCAGGCGGCCAAGTTTAGCAGACAATCCCACACCACTTTTGAAAAGCACAGAGCCATGTTGTAGAATTCGCGCCTTTCAACCGGGCCCCGGCCAAACAACTGAAATTCTGAGGAACAACTACAGATGCCCAACGTACGCGTCAAAGACAACGAACCTTTCGAAGTCGCCCTGCGCCGCTTCAAGCGATCCTGCGAGAAAGCCGGCGTTCTCGCCGAGGTCCGTCGCCGTGAGTTCTACGA
>AASF01000607.1 GCA_000168735.1 Candidatus Endoriftia persephone str. Hot96_1+Hot96_2
ATCATCAAACCCTGGTTGGTACAGATGTTGGAGGTCGCCTTGGAGCGGCGGATATGCTGCTCCCGCGCCTGCAAGGTCAGCGTGTAGCCAGGCTTGCCATCCAGATCGACGGTGCGGCCGATGATGCGCCCCGGCATCTGCCGCACCAGCTTCTGACTGCAGCAGAGGAAGCCAAAATAGGGGCCGCCGGAAGCGAGCGGGACGCCCAATGGCTGACCCTCGCCACAGCAGATATCGGCCCCCGACTCACCCCATTCACCGGGCGGCTGCAGCACCGAGATCGCCAGCGGGTTGACCACCGCGATGGCGAGCATGCCGTTGGCATGAGCCCAGTCGACCAACGCATCTACCGGCTCGAGCACGCCGAAAAAGTTGGGCTGGGGGATCACCAGCGCGGCGAAGTCCTCGCCGGCATGGGCCTCTAGCGCCGCCTGGTCGATCTGCCCGGTATTGCCGTCGAAACCAACCTCGACCAGCTCGATACCCTGATTGCGCACGATATTGTCGGTCACCCGGGCGATAGGCGGGGTGCAGACTGCGTGGCATCAGAATGCGCTTCGACTTGGACTTGCGATTCCCCCGCACCGCCATCGACACCGCCTCAGCCAGACCGGAGGCGCCATCGTAGAGTGAGGCATTGGAGACATCCAATGCCGGGTCAGCGCGCTCATCATCGACTGATACTCGTAGAGCAGCTGCAGGGTGACCTGGCTCGCCTCCGCCTGGTAAGGGGTATAAGCGCTGTAAAATTCGCCGCGAGAGACCAGCTGCCAGACCGCCGCCGGAATGTGGTGATCGTAGGCACCGGCGCCAATGAAGCAGAGCGGCTGACCATCCTGGCGGGCGCGACTGCCCATCAGCTGACCCACCTGCATTTCCGACAGCCCCTCCGGGATCTGCTCCAGCTCGCCGCAACGCAGGCTTGCAGGGATCTCATCGAACAGGGCATCGAGATCACTGACGCCGATGGCGGCGAGCATCTCGCGAGTCTCGGCTTCGCTATGGGGAATAAACGGCATATCCGCTCCAGTGTTACTCTTCTTCGGCGACCTGCGCCTGGTAGGCCTCGGCATCCATCAGCGCATCCAGCTGGGCCGCATCCGCCAGCTTCACCTTGTAGATCCAGCCATCGCCGTAGGGATCTTCATTGATGGCCTCCGGCGTATCGTTGAGCGCCTCATTGACCGCAATCACCTCACCGGCCACCGGACTGTAAACATCAGACGCCGCCTTGACCGACTCGACCACCGCCACTTCATCCTCAATATCGAGGCTATCGCCCACCTCAGGCAGCTCGACAAACACCATGTCGCCCAGCAGCTCCTGGGCATGCTCGGTGATGCCGATCGTAACGCTACCGTCACCCTCGTTGCGCACCCATTCGTGAGACTTGCTGTAGCGCAGATCGCTCGGTGTGT
>AASF01000606.1 GCA_000168735.1 Candidatus Endoriftia persephone str. Hot96_1+Hot96_2
GCCCTTAATTCAAGTTTTTTCAATCCTGGGGTCTTCTGCTTGAAAATCCTCACCTCGATAGAGTCGGGAAACCATATTGGCGGCGCTGCCAACCAGTGCTGCGGTCTGCCATGATGTGCCGTGGTAACTCTTGTCGCAGTGGTATCTCATGGCATTTGTCAGAACATCGGGTAGAGCCCAGGCCTGGCCCAAGCATCCGCCGACGCTACAGTAGTCATCGCCAACTGTTTGTCTGAGGGCTTGGCGAACGCAGGATGTTGGATCTGCTTCGTCGAGGCTGAGCGCCTGTGCGGTTTCTTCCGGTATATTGTCGGCGAGCCACAATAGGCCCAGGCTGTGCAGCAGTCCGGCGGTACGCGCTGTCTGTGGATCGCATTCGAGTCGCGCTCCGGCCTGTTCGCTGAGTCTGCCGGCCCCTTCGCCAACCAGCATGCAGGTGCACCAGAATCGTTCGGCGTGGAATGCCGGACAGCGTGACGGGTTGAAGGGTGATGAGATAGCGAGCGCGATGCTCAGGCTCCGTACTACCTGTAGTCCAAGCTGCACACAGGCCTGATTTAGGTTGGTGACCGGGCTGCGGGGGGATGCCCAGGCGGAGTTGGCGAGGGAGATCAGTCGAGCGGTGATAGTGGGGAAGCGCTCAATCTCATGGGCCAATTCGTGAAATCCAATCTCGTCATCCATGACCACCTTTAGCAGATAGGAGACCCCGGGG
>AASF01000605.1 GCA_000168735.1 Candidatus Endoriftia persephone str. Hot96_1+Hot96_2
GATCCCGGTCCCAGCCATCGTTGTCAGTTAGCTCGAGGGTGAGGGTGTGTGCGGCGTGGTCGATGGTGGCGTATGGGTAGTCCTGCCACTGATTATTGGTGTCGAGCTTTCGCACCACCGCATCAGCGGGCAGGTCGACCTCTTCAGGAAAGCTGAACACCACCCTGGCGCTGCCATTGGGGGCCTCGACGCTGAAGTCGAAGATGCCCAGCGGGAAGCGATGCCGGTTATCTTCGACGCCCTGTTCCTCATTGAGGATCGGCAGGCCAGTTTCCCCACTGCTGTGCGCGATCAGGCGCTGCCCGTCACTCGATGCGATTGTGATCGCCTGCCCCTGCAACGCTGGCAGGCCCAGCCTCTCAGCCGTCGGTGCGGGGATC
>AASF01000604.1 GCA_000168735.1 Candidatus Endoriftia persephone str. Hot96_1+Hot96_2
GATCCTGAGATCCCGGCTCTGATCTGGCGCCTCCGCGGCGCTGGCCATCTCTGTGCCTGCCGTTCAACGTGTCCTGGTCGGTGCCTGCCGTGTCGGCTACAAGGATGGCGAGTACATCCTCAACGCCGCCAGCACCGGCCTGAGCGCCGATTCTGATCTCGATCTGATCGTCGCCGGTACCGAAGAGGCGGTGTTGATGGTGGAGTCCGAGGCCAATGAGCTCTCCGAAGAGGTGATGCTGGGCGCAGTCCTGTTCGGTCACGAACAGTCTCAGATCGTGATCGACACGATCAATGCACTGGCGGCCGAGGTGGGCAAGGCCGCGGGCGAGTTTGAGTCGCCGACAGTGGATGAAGCGCTGACCGCGGCGGTTGCCGAAGCAGCAGAGGTGGGGATGGGTGATGCTTACAGCATCGCCGACAAGCTGGAGCGCTATGCCGCTGCCGATGCAGTGAAAGAGGCGACCCTGGAGAAACTCTGCAGCGCTGCTGAGGGCGAAGAGCCCCGCTGGAGCACCGACGAGGTCAAGGGCGCCCTGGAGAAGCTGAAGAAGCGGATCGTGCGCGGCCGTATCCTCGACGGTGAGCCGCGCATCGATGGTCGCGACACCCGCACCGTGCGCCCGATCAGCGTGCGCACCGGTGTGCTGCCGCGTACCACGGTTCGGC
>AASF01000603.1 GCA_000168735.1 Candidatus Endoriftia persephone str. Hot96_1+Hot96_2
CCCTTGATCCGCGCTCGCAGTGTTGCTGCTGAGAAGTCATATCGCTGCGGTGGTGGCGGCCGCAGTGGTGTCGTTGACGGTAACGATGATCTTTGTGCTGCTGCGGGCGCCTGATGTGGCCATGACCGAGGCTGCGGTGGGGGCTGGTCTGAGCAGCCTGATCCTGGCCCTTGGCCTAGCGCCGACTCGGGATCTGGCAGCTGGATGGAAAACGGGCGGGCCGGAACCTGCTGATGAGAGACCATGATGATGCGTAACCTGGCCTCTCTGCTGTTTGCTGGCGGCCTTGGCTTTCTCCTATTTGTGCTGGTTGGTGGACTTGATTTCGGCAATCTTCCTATGGTGGCCGGTGGTCTGATTCAGAGTGAGGCGCCAGCAGAGGTTGGTACTGCCAATATCGTTACTGCGGTGGTGCTTGGCTACCGAGGCATAGATACCCTGGGGGAACTCTCAATCCTTTTCGCTTCGGCTGCTGCCGCCGGGCTGGTATTGGGGCGACGTCGGACGGCTGCTGACCAGGAACCGGAGGGCGGTTTCATCCTGCGCGCTGGTGGTGATCTGCTGTTTTCCGCTGCTATTGGTGGTGGGTTTCTACATTATCTTCCATGGCCATCTGACTCCCGGTGGCGGTT
>AASF01000602.1 GCA_000168735.1 Candidatus Endoriftia persephone str. Hot96_1+Hot96_2
GATCCGCTGCTCGATCTCTGGCTGCTTGCCCTGGGATTGACGCCGCTGGCGGATGCTCCAATGTCCTGGGCGGACCGTCCCAGTGATAGGCTGTTGCCCCTTGCCTGGCCGTGGTGGGCGCTTCGGGGATTGCTGCGGCCCTTGGGCGGCGGGCTCGACAGCCGTTACCATCGCAGCAGAGAGAAAGGCCTTTGGCGGCAGCAGGGGCAGCACCGGCTGCCGCTGCTGCCTGGGATCAAGCAGGAAGGGGCGAGCGTGGCGATTATTGATCCGGAGCGGGGGTGTACCCGGCTCTCCCTGCAGACCGCTGACTGTTTGCTGGAGGCCGAGCTGGAAGAGATCTCAACCATTGAAGATCAGGGCATTCCGCAGGCCCGAATTAGTTTGAAAGAGACTTATTAAAGGAGAGTTGCCAATGCTAAAAACAGCACGATTATTGACTGCAACGGCGTTATCAGTCGCCGTGATTGTTCCTCTAGCCCAGGCTGGAGATGAGTGGGACGTAAAAGTGGATCTGCAAGGCAGTTATGGAGATTATGCCCAAATCACCGAACGTGAGGATCTCTG
>AASF01000601.1 GCA_000168735.1 Candidatus Endoriftia persephone str. Hot96_1+Hot96_2
TTAGCTTCGACTACCGCTTGAGACTCTGCATCACGCTCTAGGTTAAGTAGAGCGTGTGTAGTGTGTATTAACCCTTATTTTATCAATTAGGCTCATGCTGCGTTCTCCTGCAGCTGGCCTTGATAGTGGAATTGCAGAAACTCCATAGATTTGACATTTTCCATAAGATAGAGCTGATGGATGCCGGCAGTTTCGCGCATCTCAAAAATGCCCGGCTTTTGATGGATCAATTTTTCTAATTTAGTAATCATTGCATTTTCAGTTAAGCGAAATACTGCGCCCGGTGCAGGATAGCCGCCTTTGGCGTACATCAGTTCTTCAATCGGGAGTTCAGTAACACCCATTGCCTCAAATAACTGAGCAATGGCAAACCCAAAGATACCTATAGGCAGAGCCTCTCGCTCAAAGGCGCGCGAATAGTATGTGCGCCCGCCCGGTGCTTGTGTAATCAGGCCCAGCAGCGATAACGGAGAATCGAGCGCCTCCTCAATGGGGGTACGGGTATTTCCTTTTGAACGCGCATACATGCGTAGCACAATAGCCGAATCTTGCCTGACGGTGGTTGCTGAAAACTTGCTTTGGATATTTGGTTTGGCGAAATCGAGCAGCGCTGAGGCCGCTT
>AASF01000600.1 GCA_000168735.1 Candidatus Endoriftia persephone str. Hot96_1+Hot96_2
GAGGAGTTCACCCACCTGCGCAAATCAAAACCGGTAATCCTCGCCGCCGGTCTCATCTGGGGCATCGTCGCCTGGTACTACCAGAGCCACGGCCTGCCTGATGCCGCGGAACTCGCGGTACGGCACAACCTTCTGGAATATGCAGAGCTGATGCTCTTCCTGCTGGTGGCGATGACCTATATCAACGCCATGGATGAACGCAACGTCTTCGAGGCGCTGCGCTCCTGGCTGATCAAAAAAGGCTTCGGCTTCCGCCAGCTGTTCTGGATCACCGGCACACTCGCATTTTTTATCTCCCCCATCGCCGACAATCTAACCACCGCTCTGCTGATGTGCGCGGTAGTGCTGGCAGTTGGCGGCGCAAATACCAAATTCATCCTGGCTCGCCTGTATCAACATCGTGGGTGGCAGCCAATGCCGGCGGGCGCCTTCAGCCCCTTCGGGCGACATCACCACACTGATGGTCTGGCAGAAGAACATCGACACCCCTCAAGGGCACTGTGGACTTCTTCCAGTTCTTCTACCTGGTTTCTCCACTGGCGATCATCAACTGGGTGGTGCCGGCAATCATCATGAGCTTCGCCGTGCCCAATGAGAAACCCCAGGGCGGCGGTAACAGTGTGAGCATGAAACGTGGCGCCAGACGCATCATCACCCTGTTCCTGCTGACCATCATTACCGCTGTCAGCTTCCACAACTTCATCCACCTGCCTCCGGTGATCGGCATGCTCACCGGCCTCGCCTACCTGCAGTTCTTCGGCTACTACCTGAAGAAGACCTATCACCGGGAGCTG
>AASF01000599.1 GCA_000168735.1 Candidatus Endoriftia persephone str. Hot96_1+Hot96_2
CTGCTCAGACAGCCGAGCTTGAAAGCACCATAGGTTTCGGAAAGAGCGTGTCAGCTCTGATGCCGCCGGTTGGTTTCGTCATGCTCTTTGTTATCTTCTTCCTGGTTCTGAAACGTGCTGTTTTGAATCCCATAGAGGCTTCACTTGGGTATTTTCGCCGAATCGCTGAAGGGCACTTTTCTGATGACATTGAGTTACGTCGTGGGGATGAGATTGGTGATCTCTATCGCGGCATCAAAATTATGCAGACGAAGGTAGGATTTGACGTTAACGATGCCAGGGAGAGGGCGGAATCAGTGGCCCGCATCAAGACTGCACTGGATAACGTCTCAAGCTGCGTAATGATGGCAGATAATGAACGTAATATCGTCTACATGAATAAGACCGTTCGATCTCTGTTTGAGGTGGCTGAAGCAGATATTCGTAGCCAGCTGCCTGAGTTTGATGCCAGTCAGTTGATGGGGACAAACATTGATCTGCTCTACAAGCATTCTGATCGCCAGGCAAAAATGCTAGAAGGCCTCACAAAAACTTATAGATCGGAGTTGAGGATTGGCGGTCGAACCATGGGCATTATCGCCAATCCGGTGCTTACGGAGGATGGCCGGCGTCTGGGTACTGCAGTGGAATGGAGTGACCGGACCAGTGAAGTGGCTGTCGAGGATGAGCTGGAGAATATCGTGGCAGCAGCGC
>AASF01000598.1 GCA_000168735.1 Candidatus Endoriftia persephone str. Hot96_1+Hot96_2
CCGGTAAATCTCACCTAGCTCTAACTTGTGCCACTCTGCTGGCGGAGCCTGCAAGTGAGACGGCTCAGGCAATTGTTGAACATATAGCCCGAGCAGATCCTGAGATCGGGGAGTTGGTGACCCGACAGGTTGCGGAGATGAATAAGCCTGCATTAGTCCTGCCACTCGATGGCATGGCTGGTTTTCATCTAGGAAACGCGCTAAGTCGGGCTGTGTTCGAACAGTTACGTCGGCATGATGTCGATGCCGGTGCCATTCGTGATTTGTCCCCACGCTTTCAGACTGCTAGAGCAGCTTTGTCGAACTGCAATTTTTCCGTCCGTGAAGACAGTTTCAGCGAGTGCCTGGCCGGTATTGAATGCTGAACAGATACTGTGTACGCACTGCGTGAAAAGTGATGAGAGCATCTATACAGCGGTTGATGCCGTGTACAGCGAGGCGAACGGTCACCCAATACCGGTTGAGGGTCAGGAGTCCGACCAAGAATTAATTGACACATTGTGTGGCGTCTATAGTGGTCCGGATGGGCCGTTCTCACATGTGGTGATCCTTTTTGACGAACTCGGTCGCTATCTGGAATATGCTTCGGAGAAACCTCAGC
>AASF01000597.1 GCA_000168735.1 Candidatus Endoriftia persephone str. Hot96_1+Hot96_2
GCTTCTCCAACTCTACCCGATTTAAACTTAATTCTTTGTTGCCGTGCACGGGCTTATTCTATGGCGATGCCTTGGTTGCCCAACGCCTCACATCACCGGCATCAAAAAGCAGAGCGTAGCGCCGCTTTTTGATGTCCGAGTGCATGTGATTGTTAGGGCTTTGCATGGTAATTTTCTTTGGCCACCATGATATTCACCCCAAAACCAGGGCTTAACCAATCAGTAAAAGCTACTTTGATTCGCTTATTTTCCTTTTCTATAGAGAAACGATCTTGTACGCCGTAAATATTAGAATCCCTGATAACTAAATCACCTTCACATCTAAGAGTTACAGTGAGCTGGTCGCATGGCTTGATTGTTTTAAAAGAAAAGACCTGCCAATGATCGTTTCCATACTCGATAATTCTACGAGATACATTAACATGATTTAATTCGTTAATTTGTCCGGCACGGACATTGTAAATCCCTTTGCCATAGTAGGATC
>AASF01000596.1 GCA_000168735.1 Candidatus Endoriftia persephone str. Hot96_1+Hot96_2
GATCATATCGTGGGTCTCGCCAGAAGCCGATATGCACGGTGTACTCCTGCTTCTGGTTGGTGGGATCGATCGGGTTGGCGTCCTTACCAACGCGAGTGAAGTGCCAGCCATGGGCGTGCCAGGGCACCTCGGTGTAACCGATGTTGATGAGACGCATCAGCACGTTGTCGTTGTAGTTGGCGTCGACCAGGGCGGCGTAGCTGGTGGCGTTGTTGCTGCCGGTCAGGAAGCCGGAGAGCGGGCCGGAGGCCGGCGGGTTACACCCTTCGAAGTCACCCGTGTCGCTGACCACCAGCGAACGCCCGGTGCCGTTGTTACAGGCGGCGGTTGTTGCGGCAGGGGTGACAGGCAGCAGGGTGTCGGGGAAGGCGCGGCCATTGACCATCCACCAGTTGGCCTTGAAGTCGGTAAAGTTATACTGCTCTTCAGGCTCAAGGGTGCCATTGCTGTTCTTGTCAAAGCGGCGCAGCAGCTCGGCCTCTGCCGGGCTACCGGCGGGCGCGGCGGCCAGCTGGATGAAGTCGCGGCTACGGGTGTCCACATCGGTGAGGACCATCAGATACTCTTTGTCGAAGCGGTCGAGATAGTTGCCGCCGTAGACCGAGTTGAAGGTGGCGCGGCGTGGACGAATGACCATCGCCCCATACATGCCTAGGGTGATATGCTCGGAGGCCTCGACATGGCAGTGCCACATGTAGGTGCCGGGCTTCTGCGCCTTGAAGTAGTAGACGGCGGTGTTCTGTCCGGGGGTGTCGGGAACCTCAAACGCTGTTTCGTTGAAGCCGTCGTTCTGGGTGGTCAGCTCCATGCCATGCAGGTGGATGGTGTGGGGGTCGGCCGGCGCGTAGGGGTTGGCGTTGCCGATGTTGCGCAGGTGGACGAAGACATCGTCACCCTGGGTGACATCAATGATCGGCGCGGGCATGTTGGCGCATC
>AASF01000595.1 GCA_000168735.1 Candidatus Endoriftia persephone str. Hot96_1+Hot96_2
GATCACCGGGCAGACCAGGCCATCATCCTCAGCCCACTCCTTGAGCAGGCTGATGCCGTCGATATCGGGCATCCAGATATCCAACAGCACCAGATCGGGGCGGCGCTCGCGCAGCGCCTGGCGTGCGCTGGCCCCATCCTCCGCCACCGCCACCTGTGTACTCCTTCTGTCCTCCAGGATCTCCCTCACCAGGTTGGCGTGATATCGGGCTCCGTCATCGACCACCAGGATGTGCGTGGGCGCTCATAGTTCCTCTCCCTCCAGTTTCTCAAGCAACGGCAGCTGCACGATCATACAGGCCCCATCCTTGCAATTTTCGGCCCACACGATACCACTGTGCTCTTCGACGATCTTCTTCACAATCGCCAGCCCCAGCCCAGTGCCTTTCTGCTTGGTGGTGATATAGGGCTCAAACAGGTTCTTCAGGATCTGCTGGTCGAAACCGGGGCCATTGTCCTGCACCCGCATCTCGAACAGCCGATGGTCACTCTGCTCCACCACCCGCGTCTCCAGCCGCACGCAGCCATCCAGGCGTTCCGCCACCGCCTCCCGGGCATTCTTCAGCAGATTGTGCAGCAGCTGGCGTAGCCGTAGCGGATTCGGCTTCACCTCCACCTCAGCGGCCTCCAGTTGCAGCTCAAAACAGGTCTCTCCGCCATCCGCCCGATAGAGCTCCGCACTC
>AASF01000594.1 GCA_000168735.1 Candidatus Endoriftia persephone str. Hot96_1+Hot96_2
GATCACCGCCGATATCCCACTGGCTGCCGAGGTGATCGAAAAGGGAGGGTGCGCCCTCAGCCCCCGCGGGGAACGCTTCACCCCCGAGAACATCAGACCACGCCTCAACATGCGCGACTTCATGGACACCATGCGCGCCAGCGGCGTCAATACCGGCGGACCACCGCCCCTCAGCCAGAGCTGATCGCCAGGCCTTCGCCAACCACCTCGACCGGGCTACTGGCAGAAATGGCCAAGGGTTGAGTTCAGCCCAGCCGGGACTCGAACCAGGGAAGCAACTCATCAATGCCCGTAGCGGCTACTGGCGCCGCCTTCGGTAGTTGCCAGAGCCGCTCCAGAGTATCCCCGATTGCCCCCCGCAGCAGCGCTTGCGGTTCAATATCCAGCACCCTGCCGTGACGCCGCAGCCACTGCAACAGGTAGGGCTGCTCCGGCCAGTCGCCGCGCGACATGCAGAGCACCGGCAAACGGTTGCATTACCGCCTCACTAATCATGCCGTAGCCTGGCTTAAGGATCACCGCATCACAACTGCCAAGCACCGAACCAAAACGCTGTTCAAGCGCCTCCCACACCAGCACATCGCGGCGACGGACCTGCCAGCTCTGCGGCACGATCCAGCGAATCCCCTCGCGTTCCGGCCAGTGCTGAAAATCAATCCGAGTGTCAAAGCCGCCCAGACTCACCAACACCAGCCGGGTCTGA
>AASF01000593.1 GCA_000168735.1 Candidatus Endoriftia persephone str. Hot96_1+Hot96_2
GCCGCCAGCAAGGGCGACCGACAGCGCTGATCATCCATCAGTCGATGGAGTCGGTCCAGGATACGTCGAACCTCAGCTGGATTCGTGAGCAGCTGCGCCTCAGACAGCTGGTGGGTACTGGCATCTTTATCGAGTTCGACCTGGCCGATCTGGCCGCCAATCTGAAACAGGCAAAAAGCTACATCCGCAGCCTGCAGGAGATGGGCATCAATGTGATCCTGTCACGCTTTATCGGCAACGATACCGCCTTCAAGGTACTGGGCTTTCTCAAACCCAACTGCGTGCGCCTCTCGAAACGACTGGTCAAAGCGAAGCAGGACAAGATTGACGCGATCACCGGTCAGCTTCAGAAACGTCAGATCAAGATTATCCTACCCCGCATCGACAACCCCTCACGCATCCCGAAAACCTGGGAGCAACATGCTGATCTGGTGCAGTCCGATTTCTTCTCTGCCTAAGCAGGGGAGCCAGACGGGATGATCTCAGACCCACAAACCATTGCGCAGATCCGTCAGCGCTTCCCGTTTCTGCCTGAGCCTGAGGATGAGCTGATGCGCCACTTCCTGGCCCACAGCAATCTGGTGCGGCTGGACCCACAACAACCGATCTGTCAGGAGGGTATGCAGTGCTCGCATTTGGCACTGGTGCTGAGCGGGACCGCCGGGTC
>AASF01000592.1 GCA_000168735.1 Candidatus Endoriftia persephone str. Hot96_1+Hot96_2
CTTGATCACCCTGCCGTCGGTCACCACCGCCTCGCCGCTCAGCCGCACCTGTGTCAATCCCAGCGCCTCCAGAGTTCCCGGATAGCCGGTCGCCTCGCGTCCATCCAGTAGGCCAGCGCTGGCCAGCACCTTGGGCGCGGCGCAGATCGCCGCAGTGTAGCCACCGGCGTCGGCCAAGCGTTGCAGCAGGGAGTGAATGCGCGGGTCATTATTGAGTGTGGTCGTGCGCCCGGCAAGCCACCGGGCAGTACGATCATGTCGAACCGCTGATCCAGCGCCTGGTCGAGGCTGGTGTCGGGGATGATCTTCAGGCCGCGGGAGGCGAGCACCGGTTCTGCATCCAGACCGGCCGTCACCACTTCCACGCCGGCGCGAGTCAGTAGATCTGTGATGGTGACGGCTTCGAGCTCTTCACAGCCTTGGGCGAGGGGGACGAGGACGCGTGCCATTGGCTTCTCCCTTGGTTGATAAGTTGTGACACTGGCACCAGTCGGATGCCCTGCTGCTCCAGCTCAGGCAGTAGCGCTTCCAGCACCTCAAGGGTCTCCGGATGGGGGTGAGCGATGCCGATCGCGTGGCCCTGGCTGCGGGCAAGCGCTAGCAGCCGCTTGAACTGGGCACGGATGGCCTCTGGCTGCCGCAGGTTGTCGAGAAACACATCCCGCCGGCCGGTGGCAACCAGATTCTCTTGAGCCGACTGTTCGGCGAGGGTTTTGTCGGTGGTGCGGCTGTCGAGAAAGAACAGCCCGGTGTCGCGGATCAACGCCATGAATTGCTGCATCGCCACGCCATCTGCGGTCATCATGCTGCCCATGTGGTTGTTGATGCCCGCCAGATGGGGCACCGAGGAGACTGCTGCAGCCAGCACCTCCGCCTGCTCCTGGCTTGTCATCCCAGTGAGCAGGGCGCCCTCACCAAGGGGCAGCGCCTCAAGCGACTCCATCGGCAGGTGCAGCATCACCTCCCGCTCCAGGCGATACGCCTGATCCGCCTGCTGACGCGCGTAGGGAGTGTGGGGCAGAAAAGAGTAGGTGACCTTGCCGCGCAGCGCCAGGGCGCGCTCGCCACGCTGCATCAGGTTACCCCATGTCATCGATGA
>AASF01000591.1 GCA_000168735.1 Candidatus Endoriftia persephone str. Hot96_1+Hot96_2
GATCATAGCCACCTCTACGCGGGGCGGCATGAGGAGAAGATCCGTTACCACGATATCGTCGCTCAGCCGCGCAAAATCATTACCGCGCCGACCTGGTCGGGTATCGAATCGGAAGAGGTGAGCTACAACGCCTGCTACACCAACATCCATGAGCATATCCCTTTCCGTACTCTGACCGGTCGTGCCTCCTTCTATCTGGATCACGAGTGGATGCGTGATTTCGGTGAGGGTCTGTGCTGCTACCGTCCGCCTCAGGATCTGGGTGCGCACAAAAACCTGCCAAAGGAGCTGGCCAGCAAGCTGAAGGGTAAGAAGACCCTGACCCTGAACTGGATCACCCCGCACTCCAAGTGGGGTATTCACTCCTCCTACCAGGACAACCTGCGCATGCTGACCCTGTTCCGTGGTGGTCCCTACTTCTGGCTGAATGAGAACGAAGCCAAGAGTATCGGCATCAAGGACAACGATTGGGTCGAGGCGGGGTCAATGCCAACGGTGCGACGGTGGCCCGGGTGGTGGTTAGTCAGCGAGTGCCCGAAGGCATGGGCCATCATGTATCACGCTCAGGAGAAGAACGTTAACGTGCCGGGTTCCAATACCACCGGTAAGCGTGGCGGCATCCTCAACAGCGTGACCAAAGTGGTGATGAAACCCACCAACATGATCGGTGGTTACGCCCAGCTCTCTTACTCCTTCAACTACTACGGTACGGTGGGAAGTCAGCGTGATGAGAACGTCATCGTTCACAAG
>AASF01000590.1 GCA_000168735.1 Candidatus Endoriftia persephone str. Hot96_1+Hot96_2
ATCAGGGGAAGTGGCACCCCAACCACCGGCAGCAGGCCAGTGAGCATGCCGGTGTTGACGAACAGATAGACGAAGAAGACCAGCGTAAGGGTGCCGGCGAGCAGTCGGCTGTAGGTATTCTGCGCCTGGGTGGCGATGTAGAGGCCGCGCAGGATGATGAAGAAGTAGAGCAGTAGCAGTGCGGCGAGCCCCACCAGTCCCAGCTCTTCGGAGATCACGGCGAAGATGAAATCGGTGTGACGTTCGGGGAGAAACTCCAGGTGGGACTGGGTGCCGTTGAGCCAGCCCTTGCCGGCGATACCTCCGGAACCGATGGCGATCTTCGCCTGGATGGTATGGTAGCCTGCCCCCAGGGGATCGTTTTCCGGGTTGAGAAAGGTCATCACCCGCTGACGCTGATAAGGGCGCATGAGGAACCAGATGAGCGGCCCCATGGCGGCCATCAGGGCGCTGAAGCCAGCCACCAGCCGCCAGCTGATGCCGGCCAGAAACAGCACAAAGACTCCGGCGCTGGCGACCAGCAGGGCGGTGCCAAGATCGGGCTGTTTAGCGATCAGCAGCACTGGTAGCAAGGTCATGATGATGGCCACTAACAGGCGGCGCTTCTTCGGTGGCAGACGCTTC
>AASF01000589.1 GCA_000168735.1 Candidatus Endoriftia persephone str. Hot96_1+Hot96_2
CCTTAGCTTCCTGATCTAGCACAGTTGTCTGCCACGCGCTACGATCACCTGACGCACCACCGGCTCGGTCGGGGTCACACTGTAGCCGAGACCGCTGTTGTCTACCGGCACATCACGCCAGCCGATCAGCTGCTGGCCTTCTTCCTTGATAAGGCGCTCGACGACCTCTTCGCAGACAGTGCGGCTCGCCTCGTTACGCGGCAGAAACAACATGCCAATCGCGTACTCACCCACCGCCGGCAAATCAAAATCGACGACTGCGCGGAAGAAGACATCAGGCAACTGCATCAGGATGCCAGCACCGTCACCCGCCTTGGGGTCGGCACCGACTGCACCACGGTGGGTCAGTCGATCAAGAATCTCCAGCCCCTGCTGGACGATCTGGTGGCTCTTCTCGCCCTTGATGTTGGCAACAAAGCCGACACCACAGGCATCATGTTCGTTAGCGGGATCGTACAACCCCTGGCGCGGAGGTAAAGCACCTTGGTTCATTGCAAAACCTCTAAGGTCGATTAATGCGCCAAGGCCGGATATAAAACCAGACATTTGGCGCTTATTCAAGGCAGTTGAATCCTGTTTGGCGCTGATCGCCGGGCAATAGCACCTGCTGCACCGCAATATGGCGCGCACGAAACCGCGTAGCATATATGAGAAATGGAGCACAAGC
>AASF01000588.1 GCA_000168735.1 Candidatus Endoriftia persephone str. Hot96_1+Hot96_2
TGATCACCACCCCACTGAGGCTCACAGTCTGGTTGAACTGCAGCGCCTGGTTGACCGCGTTCTGGCCGGTGCCGGCGTCCACCACCAGCAGTACCTCGTGGGGGGCTTCAGTGGTCGATCTTTTTCAGCACCCGGGCGATCTTTGCCAGCTCATCCATCAGGTTGGTTTTGGTGTGCAGTCGCCCAGCGGTGTCGGCGATCAGTACATCGATGTTGCGAGCGGTGGCGGCCTGCAGGGCGTCGAAGATCACCGAGGCAGAGTCGGCACCGGTGTGTTGCGCCACCACCGGGTACTTGATTGCGCTCGCCCCAGCTCTGCAGCTGTTCCACTGCGGCGGCGCGGAAGGTGTCGCCCGCTGCCAGCATCACCTCCTGGCCTTCGTGTTTCAGACGCCGCGTCAGCTTGCCGATGGTGGTGGTCTTACCGGCGCCGTTGATGCCGACCATCAGCACCACCAGCGGCCGGCCCGGGGGGGGGGGCGGTGGTGGGGTCGCGCAGGATTCAAGGATCGCCAGCAGCTGCTGCTTGAGGATGCGGCTGAGTGCTTCGGGGTCGCTCAGCTCTTTGCGCTTTACCCGCCCGGTGAGGTCATCGATGATGCGGCTGGTGGCGTCGACGCCGACGTCGGCGGTAAGCAGTAGGGTCTCCAGCTCCTCTAGCAGCTCGTCGTCGATCTCTTTGCGCCCCAACAGCAGGTTGGCGAGGCCATCGCTCAGGTTGCTGCGGGTGCGGGAGAGGCGCTCCTTGAGGCGGGAGAAGAGACCCTTTTCGCGCTGTTCCACGACTGCTTCGGTGCTTTGCGCCTCAGCTTTTTTCTTTCCGAATCCAAACATAAACCGTTCCCGCTACTGCTTGGGAGCCTCTGAACAAATCATGGACGGGAGTCTTGCGGGCTACATTCTGCTCGCCCAGATTCATCCAGAGGCCCCATATGGAACTCGGCGCCGGTGACAGACTCTATCAGTACTGTTGCCGCTTGGACATTCCAGATTGCCTCTGAAACAATGCCGCGGCACCGGGTTCCCGCCCGTTGATC
>AASF01000587.1 GCA_000168735.1 Candidatus Endoriftia persephone str. Hot96_1+Hot96_2
CGACAAGACCAAGGCGATCGCGCTGATCAAACAGGCGGTGAAAAAGACCTACGGACGCAAGGGGAAGAGACTCCTGGAACGCAACTACGCCGCCATCGACGCCGCCCTGGCCGGCCTGCACCAAGTCGAAGTACCAGACGAAATAAGCAGTCACCTCGAACGCCGAGCACCGGTACCGGCGTATGCCCCAGCCTTTGTACAGTCGGTCACGGCAAAGATCATCGCCGGCCAGGGCGACACCATCCCGGTCAGTGCGATCCCGGCGGACGGCACCTGGCCCCTGGGCACCGCCGCCCACGAAAAGCGCAACATCGGCCTGCAGTGGCCAAAGCTGGAGATCGACCTCTGCACCCACTGCGGCAAGTGTCCGCTGGTCTGCCCGCATGCGGCGATCCGCTCCAAGGTGTTCCGCGAGGCGGACCTGGCCGACGCCCCGGCCAGCTTCCGCAGCGCCCCGGTCAATGGCGGCGGCTTCGAGAAGGGGCTGCGCATCACCTACCAGGTGGCCCCGGACGACTGCACCGGCTGCGGCCTCTGCGTGGAGATCTGCCCGATCCGCGACCGTCAGAACCCCAAGCGCAAGGCCCTCAACATGGTCGACGACCCGGACTATCAAGAACAAGAGCGGGCCAACTGGGCCTTCTTCCTTGGGCTGC
>AASF01000586.1 GCA_000168735.1 Candidatus Endoriftia persephone str. Hot96_1+Hot96_2
CAGTTAACGAATCGCCTTGATCAGTGCCCCCATGCCTTTGCCGATGAGCCACATGGTCTGGGTATTTCTCGAAGTTGCGGGTGGTGGCGTGGGGGTCGTACTTGGCGAACTGTTCATTGGGCCTTTTCGTTGGCACTTCCTTGACAGGTCTTCACGCGATTAGCGGGGTTGACCGGTGATCTTGTCTCGCTGACGTGGGTGATCGTATGGCCCTCATGGCAGTCGACGCACTTAGGCGCATCCTGATTGCCGTGCCAGGCCAGCTGACCGTGAGGGCTGGTCATGTAGCCGTCCAGCTCCGCCGCGTGGCATTCGCCGCAGTTTTCGGTTACCACCCGGTGGGCCGGGGTCTTTTCCATGTCCGATACCTGGTGGGAGGAGTGGCAGTCAGCGCAGGTGGCGGAGTCGCCTTTCCAGGGGGTCTTCAGCGCTGCCCCATGCATCGATTGACGGTACTCTTTCAACTGCTTTTCATGACAGGCGCCGCACATCTCTGGCGAGTTGAGTCGATAGGTGCTGGCGCGACTGTCGTCGGAGGGAAAGACGTAGTGCGCGGTATGGCAGGTGGCGCAGGTGGCATTGTTGGCAATGCTTGTGTCGGCGTGGGCCGAGAGGGTGTATTCGCGGGTATGGGTAACCACGCGGGGTGGTTCGGGAGCGAGCCAGGCAGCCCGCTTGCTGGGAACCCAGTCGCCTTTGATGGTCTGGTGGCAGCTGACACAATCCACCGTCTGCAGGCCATCCTTGCGATGTGGCAGCTTTTCCACATCCGCGTGGCAATCGGTACAGGCGAGATGACCATGCACACTCTCGCCC
>AASF01000585.1 GCA_000168735.1 Candidatus Endoriftia persephone str. Hot96_1+Hot96_2
TCAGCATTGCGATTCCACGTATTCGTGACTTCCGCGGGCTGAGTGCCAAGTCTTTTGACGGTCGTGGTAACTACAGCATGGGCGTAAAGGAACAGATCATCTTCCCTGAGAATCGACTACGACAAGGTTGATACCCTGCGTGGCTTGGATGTCACTATCACAACAACAGCGCGCACTGATGAAGAGGGGCGTGCCTTGTTGGAAGCGTTTAAATTTCCGTTTAAGAACTGAGTACGGATATGGCAAAGAAGAGCATGATCGCACGCGAAAATAAGCGTGCACGTACGGTAGCAAAGTATGCCGCCAAGCGAGCTGCGCTGAAGAAGATCATCGATGATCCCAGTAGCAGCTATGAGCAGGTGGAAGAGGCAGTGGTCAAGCTGCAGAGGCTGCCACGTGACGCAAGCCCGAGTCGTCAGCACAACCGCTGCCGGGTAACTGGCCGTCCGCACGGCTACTATCGCAAGTTCGGTCTGGCTCGCAACAAACTTCGTGAAGCGGCTATGCGTGGCGATGTGCCTGGGCTTGTAAAAGCAAGCTGGTAAGTATAGACTGCGCGTCTTTATTTGCGGGCCCATCTAGGGCCCGTTAACTGTTTTGCACGCGGGTATCGCGCCCTAAAGGCGGGCTGACCCGAGGAGCACAAAATGAGTATGTCAGATCCCATCGCGGATATGCTTACGCGTATCCGTAATGGTCAAGCAGCGAACAAATCTGATGTTAAGCTGCCCGCCTCCAAGATGAAGTTGGCGATCGCCAATCTCCTCCAGGATGAAGGTTTCATCC
>AASF01000584.1 GCA_000168735.1 Candidatus Endoriftia persephone str. Hot96_1+Hot96_2
GATCAAATATGATGATGAAAATAAAATTTGGCGTGGAAAAGCACAGGTAGATGCCAGTGATAGAAGAATAGTGACGCTTCCTACGCGGTCAGGAATTAAATACAACACTATTGCTGCGTGGTGAAANTTCGATGTCTTGGCCGTGAATTGCTATGCCTTCGACAAATACATGGCGTTTTGTTTTTGCGAGAAATTCTGACTTACCGCATTCGAGCTATAAAAAGTACTCGGAGGAAGCAAGAAATTCGCTTATAGCAAGCCTGATACCTGTGTCGTGGCCTCCAGAGCCTCCATTCTATTCCGATTTGAGGGTTCTATTAAATGAAATGATAGATGAAGGCTTAGGTTCAGACCCAGAAGAAATTTAATGCCTATTTTTTAACAAATACCAAAAAATAAGAGTGGTTCTTTCTTGCGTGTACTTGTTTTTTTAATCTACTAACAGATGGTTTGTTTGTTCTAACTACAACAAATAAATCTTTTGAGTAAAATCCAAGAGATTCATACTCATTTATTATTTCAACATGGGTTAGCCATTGTTTTCCGGCACTAACTTCATCTTGGCACTTAACAATGAGAGTACCTTTCTTTTTGAGCACCCTATATGCTTCTAATCCAGCTTTGAAGTACATGTCTGTAACTGCTGCATGCCACTTTTTAGTACCTGTATTTTTTGTATCAGAATTTACCTCATCACCATTTGAATATGCAGATGAAAATGCTGAATGAGTGCCTGAACCGGCCTTGT
>AASF01000583.1 GCA_000168735.1 Candidatus Endoriftia persephone str. Hot96_1+Hot96_2
GATCACCAGCCGTTCGGCCGCCGCGAACACCTCCGGCTGGAAGCCGCCGAGAAACAGCGCCAGATCGGGCATCTCCTCGCGCAGCGCCTGCAGCCCCGGCGGCTGCTGACGACTGTCGGTCACCGCCACCGCGACCCCTTGGGCAGTGAGGTAGCGGGCGCAGGAGAGGCCGGTTTTTGCCCAGCCCGACAACCAGCGTTCTGGCGGTTTGTTGCATCACGTTTGGCATCAGCGGATCTTCAAACTCACCAGTCCGATCAACACCAGAACCACGGTGATGATCCAGAAACGTACAATGACCCGCGGTTCAGGCCACCCCTTCAACTCAAAGTGGTGGTGGAGCGGCGCCATGCGGAAGATACGTCGCCCGGTCAGCTTGAAGGAGCTGACCTGTAGCACCACCGAGAACGTCTCCATCACGAACACCCCGCCCATGATGAACAGCACCATCTCCTGGCGCACCGGCACCGCTACCGCACCCAGCGCAGCGCCGAGGGCCAGCGCACCCACATCTCCCATGAAGACCTGGGCCGGATAGGGCGTTAAACCAGAGGAAGCCCAGCCCGGCCCCCACCAACGCAGCACAGAACACCACCAGCTCACCCACTCCGGGCAGGTAG
>AASF01000582.1 GCA_000168735.1 Candidatus Endoriftia persephone str. Hot96_1+Hot96_2
GCTTGATGATCAGCCAGACGATGAAAGAGGCGCCGAAGGTCCAGGCGAAGATGGTGCCCAGGCCTAACAACTGAGCCCCCAGGGGTCGCATCAGGGTTAGAGAGCACTACCGCGAGCAGGCCCCACATACCGACCACACCGTGTACCGAGATGGCACCCACCGGATCGTCGATCTTCAGCTTGTCCATGAAAATGATGGAGAAGACTACCAGCACGCCACCGACTGCGCCGACGATGGTCGCCAGCAGCGGAGTCGGAGTCAGCGGTTCAGCGGTGATCTGCCACCAGACCGGCCAGCGCGCCGTTGAGCGTCATGGTCAAATCGGCCTTGCCGAACAGTGCACGTGCAGTCAGCAGCGCGGCAATCACACCACCGGCAGCGGCAGCGTTGGTGTTGACGAAGACCATAGCCACCGCATTCGCCTCTTCGATGTTGGAGAGCTTCAGCTCAGAGCCACCATTAAAGCCGAACCAGCCTAGCCACAGGATGAAGGTACCCAGGGTCGCCATCGGC
This sequence comes from Candidatus Endoriftia persephone str. Hot96_1+Hot96_2, assembly GCA_000168735.1. Classification (GTDB taxonomy): domain Bacteria; phylum Pseudomonadota; class Gammaproteobacteria; order Chromatiales; family Chromatiaceae; genus Endoriftia; species Endoriftia persephonae. The sequence continues at coordinate 515 of AASF01000582.1, forward strand.
ATGTTGGCACCCGGAATGGCGTTGACCCGCCCATCGGCCGTGTACTTACCCTTACGTGCGCCCAGCAGCAGCACCCCGGCCAAAGCCGCAGCAGCGCC
>AASF01000581.1 GCA_000168735.1 Candidatus Endoriftia persephone str. Hot96_1+Hot96_2
ATCAGGCCAAGGCGCTGCCTGAGATGCGGGGTTCCGGTCTTGTGCGCAGCTTGCGTGAGGCGGCAAGCCTCTCACCCTGAGTTGGCGCAGATGCTTGAACGCTACAGCGAAGCCACTACCCGTGATGAACAGATGGCGATGCTGGATGAACTGCTGCTCAAATGGAGTGAAACCAGCACCATGGCCACGATGTTTGAGCGGGCTCGCAGTGAGGGTTTTGCGGTTATCTACAAGCTCGGAAATTTGGATGAGGTTCCTGATCTAATTGGACTTGCCAGCGCCTCTAATTCCCAGCTTCCAAAAACCCCAAAAGGTTTGAGTGACTTTCTCGCCGAAGCCTACTCGTCAGAGACTCGTGCCGAATACCAACGCTGGTTTCGCATGATTGGCGTCATGGAGCGTTTTAATGGTGAGGAGTTCCATTGGTTTTTCTCGGCCACCCAGAAGCAATCAAACGCCGCTCAGTCTAACGGCATCTGGAGGGAAGATAGACCGTTTTGGACAGGCGGGAAGTACAGGTCGGCTGAACTACAACACCATAATCACTGAGATCAATCTCAGGGCGCAGCAGCTGGAACAATTGGAAAACGGTTATGAGGCACTCAAAGAGTCGGTCTATTTTGGGTTGGCCACGCAAACCAGGCTGAGTCATTACCT
>AASF01000580.1 GCA_000168735.1 Candidatus Endoriftia persephone str. Hot96_1+Hot96_2
TTGATCACCACCGCTGACGCGGTCACCCAGTCGATCATCAACCTGCGCTGATAGTGAGCTGAATTATGGACCGCATGCTTTATGTCGCTGATGAGCGGGGTCAAAGAGACCCTGCTCGCCCAGAGCGAACAACAACCACAATCTGGCCAACGTTAACACGCCAGGTTTTATGCAGGACCTCAACCAGTTCCGCAGCATGCCGGTGTTTGGCAGCGGCTATCCGACGCGAGTCTACGCGATGGACGAACGCCCCGACATCAGCTTCATCAAGGGCAGCCTACAGAGCACCGGCAACGATCTGGATCTGGCAGTGAAGGGAGCCGGCTTCATTGCTGTGCAGGCACCCGATGGCACAGAGGCCTACACACGTCGCGGTGACCTGAAGGTGGACGCCAATGGCATGCTCAGCAACGGCGAAGGTTTGCCGGTGATCGGCAATGGCGGGCCGATTTCCTTGCCGGCCCACGAGCAGATCGAGATCGGCAGTGACGGCACCATCACCATCTTGCCGCTGGGGGCCACCCCAGAAGCGCTGGCAGTGGTTGACCGCATCAAACTGGTCAACCCACCGATGCAGGAGATGATGAAGGGCG
>AASF01000579.1 GCA_000168735.1 Candidatus Endoriftia persephone str. Hot96_1+Hot96_2
GATCAGGGTGACACCGATGGCGATGATGCCGCCCTGACCGAAGTTGAGCAGCGACATCGAGGTCTGGCTCTTCACCGCGTTCTCTTCCCACTCTGAGAGGGTGGTATCGAAGCGATCCAGCTCCAGCCGTTCGTTGCCGAAATACTTCACCGTCTCGTAGTTAATCAGACTGTCAAAGGCCTGGGTGTTTGCCTGGGAATCGAGCCGGTTCATGGCATGGCGGAACTCCATGCGCCACTCAGTGATCGCCAGAGTGAAGCCGATGTAGACCGCCACCGCACCGAAGGTGACTAGGGAGAAGATGATGTCGTACTGGCTCAGCAATATCGCCGCCACCAGGGAGAACTCCACCAACATCGGCAGGATGCTGAACACCATGTAGTTGAGGATCGAACTGACCGAGCGGGTGCCGCGTTCCAGATCACGGCTAATGGCACCGGTCTGGCGTTCCAGGTGGAAACGCAGCGAGAGCTCGTGCAGATGGCTCAGCACCCGGTTCGAGAGACGCCGCATCGCCCGGTAGCGCACCCGCGCGAAGATCGCGTCGCGCAGCTCATTGAACAGCGAACTGGAGAGGCGCAACGCGCCGTAGGCGAGCAGCAAGCTGAGCGGCAGCACCAGCATCGCTTTATCACTCTGCTCCAGGATATCGACAATCTCTTTCAGCAGCAGCGGGATACCCACGTTGGCCATCTTCGCCAGCACCAGACAGGCCAGGGCGAACAGTGCCCGGCCTCGATACTCCCAGAGAAACGGCAGCATATTCCTAAGGTTGTGGAGGTCCCGCCGGTCGCTGTGGACCCGGGAGTCGGCCATGATGTGTGAC
>AASF01000578.1 GCA_000168735.1 Candidatus Endoriftia persephone str. Hot96_1+Hot96_2
GATCATGCTCGGTCTGAAGCGTTTCTACCCAAAGATACCAAATGTGCTGGTGGCAGTGGTGACCACCACACTGCTTGCCTGGTACACCGGTTTTAGCGAGAGCGGTGGCAAGGTTGTGGGTGCGATCCCTGAAGGATTGCCGGGCATTAGCATGCCGGGTTTTGATCTGGAGATTCTCGCCCAGCTCGCCACTTACGCGAATTATTATCGCACTGGTGGGCTTCGATGGAGGCGATCGCCATTGCCAAGGCGATGGCAGCCAAAACCCGTCAGCGACTCGATGCCAACCAGGAGTTGATCGGTCAGGGACTGTCGAACATCACGGCCGGCCTGTTCTCTGGCTATCCGGTCTCCGGCTCCTTTTCTCGTTCTGCAGTCAACATCAATGCTGGTGCAGTGACCGGTTTCTCCTCTGTGGTCACCGGCCTGATGGTGGGTCTGGCCCTGCTGTTTCTGACCCCACTGCTCTACCATTTGCCGCTGGCGACCCTTGCTGCGGTAATCCATCTTGGCAGTGGCCAATCTGGTGAAGGTCCGGGCCCGATTATTCATGCCTGGAAGGCTGAGCCCCAGGATGCCGTCGTGGCGGTCATTACGTTTGCCCTGACCCTCTATATTGCACCGCATATCGAGTACGGCATTCTGGTGGGTGTAATCCTCTCGATCATGCTGTTTATCATGCGTAGTATGCGCCCTCGCG
>AASF01000577.1 GCA_000168735.1 Candidatus Endoriftia persephone str. Hot96_1+Hot96_2
GCCCTTGATCAAAGTCAATGGCGAAGCTGACCTTGAAACCATCGAACGGCTCGAAGCTGGCGCGTTTATCGCCCTCTTCCACCACCACCTTGCGCTTGATCCGGATAAACCGTTTGGCTGTGTTCTGGTCTTCCACACCAGCTGACTGCAGCAGGAACACAAAAAGGGCCTGCGCTGCCGTCCATAATCGGGACCTCAGGAGCGCTGACATCCACATAGGCATTGTCAATACCAAGACCTGCAAAGGCTGAAAGCAGATGTTCCACAGTCGAGATTCGCACATCATTCTGCACCAGTGTGGTGGAGAGGCGGGTATCGCCAACATTCTCCGGGCAGGCGCGAATCTCCACCGCCGGATCGAGGTCAACCCGACGAAACACTATGCCCGTATTAGGGGCCGCCGGCCGCAAGGTCAGATAGATCTTGTTACCGGTATGCAGGCCAACACCTGTAGCGCGGATGACGTTTTTGAGCGTACGTTGCCGAATCATTTCCTATCCGTCCCCCCAATTTAAAGCGGGGCCCCTGTGTATGAAGGCGGCAATACTAGCACATGTAAAAAAAACCGACAAAACCCTTTGCCGACAAAGCCCTCCTCCGATTCTGCCGAAAAACAGCTGCCTGCAGCCAATTGCGCACTGGACAGCCCCCTTGCCTCCATAACCACCTCCGCTACCGATCAGGCCCGGCAGATCTCAGTCCGCCTGTTTGCGCAGAAAGGCCGGCACATCAAGGTAGGAGAAATCGTCCGGAGGGGTAGCAGGCTCCACTCCCCCTTTCGCCTGTGTTTTATTGCGCACGATCGCCGGCTTATCCAAAGCAGCATAGTCTCTCTCGTGATCA
>AASF01000576.1 GCA_000168735.1 Candidatus Endoriftia persephone str. Hot96_1+Hot96_2
CTGATCAGTGGAAGGGGTTTTGTGAGGCACAGGGAGTGCATCCGGCGACGGGTCAACGACCTGCGTGACTGGCGGGGCATGAAAGGGGTATTTGCATCGGTTGCAGTGATCGGTGTCAAGGCCCTGCGACCGGCTGCGTGAGCGTTACCAGCTGGAGCTGATGCTGGTCAACGAGGAGTACACTGGCAGCGCCAAGCTGTTCGTCAAGTGGGCCAAGGCTCGCGGGGTGCTCGGTGCTGCATCTGCTGGATGGCACCGGGCTGGCCAAATCTTACAACGTGCACGACTGCGTGAATGCGGATTGTTACGCGGTGGGCTCGGACTACAGCAAGGAGGGATTGCTTGATCTGGGAGCACCCGATTCGATCCTCAAAGTCACCGGCTTTCCTGCCTGGGACCACTATCGGGAGCTCGCGCAGCAGCGTGTCTCGATTCGCGGTCAGCTAGCAAAGCACTACCGGCTCGATCCGCAGCGGCGTTGGGTGGGCTACTTCACCACTTGGGCCTCCACCACCACCGCCTATGCTGAGCACAGTGAGTATAAGCTGCTGATTGCCGGCATCTTTCTCGCCTGTGTGCAGCTCTGGGCCAAGGGGGTCGACTTTCAGTTGATTATCAAGGATCGGGAGTCGAACGAGCGCTTTGGTCAGAAATTGACAGCGGA
>AASF01000575.1 GCA_000168735.1 Candidatus Endoriftia persephone str. Hot96_1+Hot96_2
CGTGGCCTTCCTCATCGTAGAAGATCAGCGAGGGAGTGAAAGTGGTGTTCTCGCGCTGGGCCAGTTCCCGCTCCGTGAGCAGCTCGCCAGCCAGGTCGGTGACCTCGTCGATGCCCCAGATGTTGATTGCGACCACCTCGAAGTGGCGGCGGGTGTAGGCGGTGATGTCAGAGAGACCGAAGTTCACCTGCAGAAGCATCTTGCAGTAGGCGCAGCGCTGCTGGCCGAAGTAGAGGATCAGCCCTTGCTTGCCGCTCTGTTGGACATCGGCCAGATCCTCCTGCAGGTCGAGGAAGCTGTGTTTGAACCAGTCGGGGTGTCTTGAGCGGCTCCTCCAGGGGAAAGTCATCGAAGGCGAAGAGATCTTTGGTATCTTCGGCAGCAAGAGCCGGGAGTGCGGACAATAGCAGTCTGCCCCACAGCAGCAGGGGCAGGAGGGATCGATGGTGTTTCATGCGGACAGCTCTTGGTGGTTATGTTCATCCAATGCGCCCGGAACAATCAGTCTGCCTGCCGCCGGTAGTAGTAGTTGGTGTAGCGGCTGGTTCTGTTCCGACCACTCTGGCCGGAACGTTTGGTCCAAGTATATGCAGAGTGGACTCGGATTACTCCTTTTCGCGTTCGAGGTATTGCGACCAGTCGACGCTGCTGTCGCCGAACACGAAGAAGAAGGGGTTGAGCAGCGAATCTTTGGTGTTGTAGCGCAGCGGCTGCATATCGAGCATGGTGATTTTGCCGCCGGCAGCCTCCACTACCGCCTGCGCAGCGGCGGTGTCCCACTCGGAGGTGAGGCCAAGGCGTGGGTAGAGATCGGCGCTGCCCTCGGCCACCAGGCAGAACTTCAGCGAGCTGCCCATGGATGTCAGCTGGTGAGGGCCGATGTTTTCGAGGAATTTGATCAGCGAATTGCCGGCGTGGGAGCGGCTGCCGGCGACGATCGCTGGACTGCGCAGCTTGGCTTGCACCTGAATCGCCTCGGCCTCTGCCGGGCCCTGTTTTTTCCACGCCCCCTCGCCAAGTACGCCGTAGTAGAAGCGCTCCAGCACCGGCGCATAGATCACGCCGAGCGTCGCCTGCTGATTTTCCACCAGGGCGATGTTGACGGTGAACTCGCCATTGCGTTTGACGAACTCGCGGGTGCCGTCGAGCGGGTCGATCAGCCAGTAGCGGTTCCAGCTCTGGCGGGGTCTTAAAGGGGATCTTGGCGGACTCCTCCGAGAGCACCGGGATCTCCGGGGTGAGGCGTTCCAATGCCTCGACGATGATCTGGTGGGAGGCGAGGTCGGCCTTGGTTAGGGGGGAGTCGTCAGCCTTCTGCTCGATGCCAAAGTCGTCGGAGTTGTAGACCTCCATGATTGCGTCGCCGGCCTGTTTGGCGAGTTCGAGGAGTTGGTCCATGGAGATCGGTGTGGTCATTGCAGATATTCCCTTGTCAGGCAGAGCGCGGCGATCGAGCGCGCCTCGGTAAAATCGGGTTGGGCCAGCAGTTGCTGCCAGTTTGAGAGTCTCCAGGGGACCACCTCGATGGGCTCGGGTTCATCCCCTTCGAGCCGGTCCGGGTAGAGATCGCGCGCCAGAATAACATGGGTATTGTGCTGGATGTACGAGGGTACGATGGTCACAGTGCGCAGTA
>AASF01000574.1 GCA_000168735.1 Candidatus Endoriftia persephone str. Hot96_1+Hot96_2
GATCACCAGCCTGCGCCTGCTCCACTCCGCGAAGAGGCTGGATATCCACTGCAGCCATGACCTTCCAATCGCCGACTGCCGCGTAGACCGCGAGGACATGTTAGAACTACTCGGCAACCTGCTCGACAACGCCTGCAAGTGGGCCAGACAACAAGTCCGCTGCGAGCTCAGCGCCAATACGGAGATCTTCCAGATCACCATTGAGGACGACGGCCCTGTTGTCTCCGCTGCCGACCTGTACAGGCTCACCCAGCGCGGTGTGCGCATCGACGAAAACATGGAGGGCCACGGACTCGGGCTCGCCATCGTGCGCGATATCGTCAAGCTCTACGGCGGCGAGATCCGCTTCCTCCGCTCCTCCCTGCTAGGCGGCCTGCAGATCCTGGTGCGCCTCGCCCTGCATCACTGATCCGACACACATTGTCAGCTTCAATTCATCCCGGTTGTGGAAACTAAAGCTAGAGGGAAAGGACCCCTCGCCACTCCGGCAAAGCCGGGTGGCTGATCCAAGCAGTACCACAGGAGAGCAGTCATGAAGCGTGTGACCAAATTAGCAGCAGCATCCGCCCTGGCAGTATTCGGTATTGGCAGCGCACTGGCATTCAATCCGGGCCCACCGCCCTATGTCTATTTCGATCTCAATGGTGACGGCTACGTTAGCCAACAGGAGTTCGAAGAGGTTCGTGCCCAACGCCGCGCAGAGCGGGCCCAGCTCGGCTATCCGATGCGCAACCTCAACCGTCCCTCACCCTTCCAGATGATGGATCAGGATGGCGACGGCTATATCAGTGCGACGGAAATGGATAGCTACCGCGCGCAGATGCGGAAG
>AASF01000573.1 GCA_000168735.1 Candidatus Endoriftia persephone str. Hot96_1+Hot96_2
TCCCGATCAGCGCCGTAGCGATCTCGTTTGGAGGCGCGTATTCTACAGGGCTAAGGTAGTCTGTCAACCCTTTTTTTCAGCCCCGAGAAGCGCGCTTCCCGTCTCCTCCGTGGCCCGACTCAACCGCCGTTCGCCCCGTAAAGAGCCGCGCATTATACGGCCATCTTCCTCCCCGTCAAGACCTTATGCCATCTAATTGCACCCCCTCCCCTTCAAGCCTCAAACCTCACCATCAAACCAGCGTTACACGCGCAAACCGACGCTTGCCTACCTGGCAGACAAACCCTTCGCCCGACTCAAGGCGCAACTTGGTATCGCCAATCTTCTCTCCGTCGATCTTTACTGCGCCCTGCTTGATCATGCGCATCGCCTCCGAGGTACTCTTCACCAGGCCGACATCTCTGAGCAGATTGGCGATCGGCAGGCCCTCACCAGCCGACAGCTCAAACTCCGGCATTTCATCCGGAATCTGCCCCTTTTGGAAACGCGAAACAAACGTTTGGTGCGCCGCCTCCGCCGCCGCCTCATCATGAAAGCGACCGACCAGCTCTTTTGCCAATAGAATCTTTACATCCCTGGGATTGAGGCCCTGTTCAATCTCTAGCCGCCATGATTCTATCTCTGGCATCGGCCTGAAGCTCAGCAATTCCAGATAGCGCCACATCAGATCATCAGAGATCGACATGATCTTGCCGAACATATCCTCCGGCGCATCGGTGATGCCGATGTAGTTGCCAAGCGACTTGGACATCTTCTGCACCCCGTCCAGCCCCTCGAGGATTGGCATGGTCAGAATCACCTGCTGCTCCTGACCGTATTGCCGCTGCAACTCCCGCCCCACCAGCAGATTGAACTTCTGGTCAGTACCACCGAGCTCTACATCGGCCTTCAGCGCCACAGAGTCATAACCCTGTACTAATGGATAGAGAAACTCGTGGATCGCGATCGATTGCCCGGAACTGTAACGCTTACTGAAATCATCCCGCTCCAGCATCCGCGCGACATTATACTTGCCGGCCAGCTGGATCAGGTCAGCGGCCCGCATCTCCCCCATCCAGGAGGAGTTAAAGACAATCGTCGTCCGCTCCGGATCAAGGATCTCGAAGATCTGGTGCTCGTAGGTCTGAGCATTCTCCAGCACCTGCTC
>AASF01000572.1 GCA_000168735.1 Candidatus Endoriftia persephone str. Hot96_1+Hot96_2
CGCCCTGATCAACTTTCGCCACACCAAGCGCGGCAGCCTGCGCATTATTGATGAGCTGCCGAATCAGCTTGCGGAAACACTCATGGCCGATACCGAGATGCGTTTCCTGGCGATCCCTGGAGCCGACCGAAGAAGAACTGATCGCGGCGGGTTACCTGGAGCTTGATGAGGAGTCGCAGCAGATTGTCCGGCTGCGCAAGGATCCGACTGCGGATGAATGGGCCAAACATCTCGGCTTTGCTACCGGCTATGAGGTGCCGGAACCATCGGCCGATGATGAGCCGGGCAAGCACTCAGACAGGGCTATCCAGACGCTGCTCTATCCCTACGAAATGGAGGCCAGGCTAAAGAACCTGCTGCAAGCCGCAGAGTCTGCGATCCAGGAGATGGGGGCCAACATCCTCTATCTGGCCTTCGGCTTTCTGGAATGGTTTGATGGCAACAATAATCAAAGCCCCCGCACCGCGCCGCTCTTCCTGGTGCCGGTACGGCTGCATAAGGGCCGGTTGAACAACGAAACCCGGACCTATGAATATACGCTGAGTTATTCGGGCGAAGAGATTATTCCCAACCTCTCTCTCCGGGAAAAATTGCGCGCCGACTTCGCCATGGCCCTGCCGGATCTGGATGAGAACACAGTGCCTGAAGACTACTTCAGGGAAGTACAGGCGCTGATTCAGGACAAGCAGCCCCGCTGGCGGGTGCGCCGCTATATCTCCTTGGCGCTGCTGAACTTCAGCAAGCTGCTGATGTATCTCGATTTGGATC
>AASF01000571.1 GCA_000168735.1 Candidatus Endoriftia persephone str. Hot96_1+Hot96_2
ATCAGAACTTCAGAATCGTCTACGCCTCGATGCTCATTAAATTTGTCGCCGCCCCATTTGTCAGCCTGGTGACAACGATCAGGCAGCCACTGACTCCAGTGCCCGTCGTAATTTCGTTGAGTCCACCGACTTGGCAATGATCGTCCATGCCTACGGCGATGCACTTATCTCGGTCCCCCTGCATTACATTAGCAGTCATGACGATCGCCTAGCGGCCAGAATCTTCCGCCTCTGTATTGTAAATCTTGGCAATAATCCGGCTATTACCTGCGATTTACGCCTTGATGCGAAAGATTCTGCCTCCCATTCAACTCGCCCAGACTATGTTCAGAGGCTCCTTAACCAGCGATTGCGATCACGAATCCGCTGGATGGCGTCATCCCCATCCAGCACCGGCATCTGGCAATCCATGAACACCAGGTCGTAGGAAGGCTGCTCGAGGGCAGTAATCGCCTATTCCCCGTTGGCAGTCAGATCCATGTTAATGCCAAACTTCACCAGCATGCCCTGTGCCACCAACCAGGTGGTGATAATTGCCTCCACCACCACTATCTTTTCGTAGTACAGGTCGGCAATCTGGCGCGGAGGAGACCGCGCCTCGGCATTAGCCAGATCGAGGCTAAACCAGGATGCTGCGCCCTGAGCGGCAATACTGCCGATGGATACCAGCACAACACGCGACAAAACGAACAAGAGACAACGCTGCAAACCACCTTTTGTTTTTATTGGCATCGTCTCTCCCCACGGCCACGAGGAGTTCACCGGCACATCAATGTAAATATCTATCGGCATGGGACGATACTATTTCCATAACA
>AASF01000570.1 GCA_000168735.1 Candidatus Endoriftia persephone str. Hot96_1+Hot96_2
CCTTAATTCTGTATTTTGTAATAAGCTCATTTCAAAGCCAATTGCTGCTATAGATAAACCCAGGAACAAATTAATCGCATAGGATAAGTATTCAAGTGAACGGCCTTGCCCATCTAAGGAATGGCTCCTTTTTTTGGTCAGTCACCGATAAGCCTCCTTTGCCTTATAACGCCAAATTCAGTTGACGCTGACAGATGTACGATGAACTCCGACAACGCACTGAATTTTGATATAAGATGACTGATGAAGACGAACTGCGCTGCCAGCGGTCAACTGGAATTTTTTGTTATGCTTTATTTTTTATTTGCAAAGTATTCCTGCACTTTGGGAAATTAATGCACCCCCAAAATTTTTTTCCAATGTTTTTCCCTTTCTTAGTTATTCTTTGGGTCATTTTAATTCCGCATGAAGGACAAGAAGGCGTTAAATAATCCCCTGCTGTAATTTTCCTCAATAGAGCTTGTTGTTGCTCTTCAGAAAGTGCATGTATAAGTTCTAACAACGAGCTTCCAGAAATTAGTTTTAAATTCTTTCCTTTGCTAAATTCTATGGCCTCTTTTGTATATGATCCTGATGTAATAAAGATACCTAAAGGTGCTTGTTCTGCCGACATAACACCATAAAAGCTC
>AASF01000569.1 GCA_000168735.1 Candidatus Endoriftia persephone str. Hot96_1+Hot96_2
TCAGGCTGGAGGGTCGGATCTCCCTACCGGTACTACTCGATCTGCCCGGCACCAAGCAAGCGATCACCGGCCAAGCCATCTCCTTCCCCGACCAAAGAGAACCTGCCTTCAACCAGCTGCTGTTGCGCAGCGGCAGCCGCCTCTCCGACCCGGACCGGGCCGAGGTGATCCTCAACCACGCTTTCGCCGCGGCTCACGGACTCAAGCCGGGGGACCGCATCCGCGCTCTGCTGCTGGAGAGCCAGCAGGATCTGCTGGTGGTGGGTACGGCCCAGTCGCCGGAGTTTGTCTATCTGATCTCGCCCTCCGGTGGCCTCGCACCGGACCCGAAAAACTTTGGTGTGATCTATCTGGGCGAATCTTTCCTGCGCCAGCGCAGCGACCTGCAGGGCGCTTACAACCAGGTGCTCGGCNCGGCTCGCCGACCCACGCCCCGGCGGCGGTGAAAAACAGTCTGCAGGCACTCGCCGAACGACTCGACCCGTTTGGCGTCAGCCTCACCACCCCGCTCAGCGAAAACAGGCCTCATTCCGCTTCCTTGGCAGGAACGAAGCTTGACGGGGCTGGAGGTGCAGTCCCGCATCATGCCGATGATCTTTCTCAGCGTGGCAGCACTGGTATTACACGTATTGATCGGCCGGCTGGTCAACCAACAACGCACCCTGATCG
>AASF01000568.1 GCA_000168735.1 Candidatus Endoriftia persephone str. Hot96_1+Hot96_2
GAATCGCCCTTAGCTTTCGGATCAGATCCTCTCGGTCAGTGCGCTGATGGATGAGGAAACAGTGCGGAGGCACGCTAAACTACGTGCGCGGATTCAGGAAGCCCGAGCCCCATGTCTCAAGGGCTCATCCGTTTGCTAGTGGGATGCGCGAAACATCAAGGGGCTTCAGCTCGTCCGTAAGGCACTGAGCGGCGACAAGTGGAAAGATCAGCGGCGATTAATCCACGACGCGCTCATACGCGCGGCGAGTTTCGCAGGCGCGGATGTCAGGGAGCTCGTCCCTCTCGGCAAGGAGCCTCTCTCGGCCTTTGCTGCGTGCTGGTTCCTCTGGCGTGATCGTGACGCGAAGCTGGAGGTGCATATCCCTCCGTGTGCCCGGCGAACCTCTATCCGCGAAAGCGGTANTTTCGCTCGGTGAGAACGCGGACGTCACATTTCCTTCTTCTACGATGCTGTTCTGGGGATCGCGCTGTATGTAGGATTCCGCGCGAAAGGCAGCGATTACTCGATGATCCATCCGGGGCTCGGCGAAGACGATTTGGGGTGGCTACCGCTGGGTCTGGCAAAGCTCGAGGAGATCGCAAGGAACATCGAGGAAGGCCGGCTCGCTCCCGCCTTCTCCGCTGTCTACTCCGAAGCAGTGGATGTCGAGCCGGTCCAGTGGGGTCCAAGCTCCCGAAAGAGAATA
>AASF01000567.1 GCA_000168735.1 Candidatus Endoriftia persephone str. Hot96_1+Hot96_2
GATCCGGGGCTGTGTGGCGCTCGAGCTGACGGCCGGCCAGTCGGCTGTTGGTGGTGCCCTGACGATCGAGTTGACGTCGGCGGCACTGCTCGACTCGCTGGCGTACCTGCAGGCTACTCTCTTCGCCATCGCTATGGCGCTGGAGTAGCAGACGCGGGTCGGGGCGGGGCACCTCCAGCTGCAGGTCAATGCGGTCGAGCAGTGGCCCGGAGATGCGGGCGCGGTAGCGGCTGATCTGTTCTGCGCTGCAGTGGCAGCGATCGGAGCCATCCCCGAGATGGCCGCAGGGGCAGGGGTTCATGGCGGCAACCAGCTGGAAGCGGGAGGGGAAGCTGGCTTGGCGGGCGGCGCGGGAGATGGTGATCTGGCCACTCTCAATGGGTTCGCGAAGCACCTCCAATACCCGGCGCTCCGAATTTCCGGCAGGCTCCGTCCGAGGGAACCAGCCACGCCCCCGTTGTGGGCCAGTGAGATCTCGCCTGGTTTGGGGTTGCTGCCGCCGCCTACCAGTGCCACCGCGGAGGCGGTGTGATGGGGGCTGCGAAATGGACGCTGGCGCCAGTTGCGTGGATCAGGTTCGTTGCCACTGATGGAGTGCAGCGCGGCGGTTTCCAGTGCCTCGGCCTCGGAGAGTGGCGGCAGGATGCCAGCCAGGCGGCTGGCGAGCATCGATTTGCCGGTGCCGGGTGGTCCGA
>AASF01000566.1 GCA_000168735.1 Candidatus Endoriftia persephone str. Hot96_1+Hot96_2
ATCCTCTACGGTGGCTCGATGAAGCCCGGTAATGCCAAAGAGTTGATTGGCAAGCCGGATATTGATGGTGGTCTGATCGGTGGTGCATCCTTGGTTGCCGAGGATTTTCTGGGTATTTGCACCGCTGCCAATTAAGTGTTGCGGTAACGACGAATCAAATAATGCAGACGATACTGGTAGTTTTTCATTTGTTTCTTGCCATCGGCCTGATAGGGCTGGTGCTGATGCAGCATGGCAAGGGCGCGGATGCGGGTGCCGCCTTTGGTAGTGGAGCCTCTGCCACTGTGTTTGGCGCACAGGGTTCGGCATCCTTCCTCTCCAGGGCGACAGCGCTGCTGGCGCGCGCTGTTTTTTATTACCAGTATCGCGCCTGGCCGTTTTTGCCAGCCAGAAACGCGAGCCTGAGGGTTTGATGGATGCGGTTGGTGATGCGCCGGCAGCGGTTATCGAGCAGCAGGAGAGTGCCTCGGATCTGCCAGTGGTGGCTGCGCCTGCAGCGCCTGAAGCAGATGTTCCTGTGCCCGCGGCGCTTGAAGCAGATGTTCCTAAGCCTGCAGGGGGCGAGTAAGACAAAATTTGCCGATGTGGTGGAATTGGTAGACACGCTATCTTGAGGGGGTAGTGGCGTAAGCCGTGCCGGTTCAAATCCGGCCATCGNGCACATCTCTGAACGGTATCATCGGAGTCTCGGTGACACCGTTTTTTTATGC
>AASF01000565.1 GCA_000168735.1 Candidatus Endoriftia persephone str. Hot96_1+Hot96_2
TTAAACGAATTCGCCCTTAGCTTTTTGTTTTTCGTTTGCCATTGTTGCCGTCATGGGCGCGGCGTATGACGCGGCACAGACGAAAGGCATCCATACGCCCATTGAGTAGACTGGGCGGCACCATCTGCTCCAAGCTGTTTCGTCAGCCAATCGGCGTAGACCGCTTCCCGTCTTGGGCCGCTGTCCGGCTCGGTTGGCTCCACAGCATGCAGATAGGCATCCCGTTCACGGCCATCCCTGGTCCGGACCACCGGACGGATACGGACTTCAAAGCCTAGCCGGTGTCCCTCCCGCCATGCGGAAGGAAACTTGCGAGTGTCCAGACTCTCCAGTCCCAATGCCCTCGCTACATCCGGTGTAGCCAAGCTGGTACTTTCCTGAAGAGTTTCGGCCGTGCTGTCGGTATAGGCTAGTAGCCCCTGTCGCCCGCCCAGATAACGAAATGGTTTTGGGGCTTGTTTGCCAAAAGCTGCTCTGAGTAGTGCATGCAAGGCGTAGCCGTAGTCACCATCAGGCGAGAGCAGCCCCTGGCGGGTGGCCCACGCTGCCAACGCTATGGGGTCGGGATGACACTGCATCACTTGAAGACTCATATCTGTACCTCGCCCGGCTTAAAGGTTCCTTTACGTACTGGTCGCCAACCGCCGTGCACACCACTGGTCCAGTTGCGTTCGTCACATAAATCGAGCTTGCGGTCGCCCTGCAGTTCTCCTTCTCC
>AASF01000564.1 GCA_000168735.1 Candidatus Endoriftia persephone str. Hot96_1+Hot96_2
CCTTGATCATTGTTGTCGTAGTGATGGATTTTATGGCTCAGATTCAGGCCCATTTGATGTCGCATCAGTACGAGGGGTTGATGAAGAAGGCTAACCTCAAAGGCGGCAGAAAGAAGTGATCGATTGAGCTGAATCGGTTCAGTCAAGTTTTTTGGAGCAAAGATATGAAAGTTCGTGCATCAGTAAAAAAGATGTGTCGCAATTGCAAGATTGTTCGCCGCAACGGTGTAGTGCGTGTGATCTGTAAGGAAGGCCGGCACAAACAACGCCAAGGCTAAATCTGAGCCACGCGCAGCCATAAGGCTCTTGACTGGGTCTCATTAAATTGGCATAATTGCGCGTTTCCGCCAAACGAAATTTGCTTGAGAAAAGCAGGAGACGAGAAAAATGGCTCGAATCGCAGGAGTCAATATACCTGATCGCAAGCACGCGATAATCGCGCTGACTTCAATTTATGGCGTTGGCCGTACTCGCGCAGCTGGTATTTGTGAAGCAACGGGTATTGCGCCCAGCACAAAGATCCTCGAGTTGAGCGAGGCTCAGTTGGAGGCGATTCGTTCTGAAGTCGCAAAATTCACAGTCGAGGGTGATCTTCGTCGTGAAGTCTCAATGAACATCAAGCGTCTGATGGACTTAGGCTGTAATCGCGGCATCCGTCACCGCCGTGGTCTGCCGTTGCGTGGTCAGCGTACCAAGACAAATGCACGCACCCGTAAGGGGCCGCGTCGTCCGATCAAACGATAAGTCGATTTAGAACTCGCAGGAACAGATGATGGCAAAAGCAAGCGGCCGTTCCCGAAAGAAAGTCAAGAAGACAGTGAGCGATGGCGTAGCGCACGTTCACGCTTCGTTCAATAATACAATCATCACGATTACCGATCGTCAGGGCAATGCACTGGCATGGGCAACTGCTGGTGGATCAGGCTTTCGCGGGTCCCGAAAGAGCACCCCTTTTGCTGCTCAGGTGGCGGCTGATCGGGTTGGTCAGATGGTCAAAGAGTATGGTGTTAAAAACCTTGATGTAAACGTGAAAGGCCCCGGTCCGGGACGCGAGTCTGCGGTACGTGCGCTTAATAATGCAGGGTTCAAGATCACCAGGCATCTCTGATGTGACCCCCATCCCTCACAATGGTTGCCGTCCACCGAAGAAGCGTCGGGTCTGAGCACTGGAGTCTAAACATGGCAAGGTATATCGGTCCAAAATGTAAGCTGAGTCGTCGCGAGGGAACTGACCTATTCCTCAAAAGTCGCATGCGCTCTCTCGACTCCAAGTGCAATATGGAGA
>AASF01000563.1 GCA_000168735.1 Candidatus Endoriftia persephone str. Hot96_1+Hot96_2
TCCCGGCCTCATCCTTGTCCGGCCAGATCAGCACGCGTTTTCCAGCAAGCGGCGACCAGTCGGTCTTGTCCACCGGTGCATTGGCACCGTTCATGGCCGTGGTGGCCACGATGCCATGACTCATAAGCGCATCGGCGGCTTTCTCACCCTCGACCAAAACAATCTCATCGACCTGCTTGAGCCGGGGTTGGTTGTAGAGCGGCCTCGGGCTGGGAGCACGCATCGCCCGGGCGCGCACATCCCATGGCCGGTACTCCTTGCCATCCGGCGTGTCGTAGCGATAGACGCAGGCAATGAGCTGCCCATCGCCATTGTGGTAGTCCCACTTGGCTGACCAAGGACCGAGTTCATCGACCGGCGGTTTCTTAATGGTAAGGTCGGGTAACAGGCTGATGAACATGGATGTCCGAATGCCGCGGGTCCATGGATGGACAGGAGCGGCCCGGCGTTTCACCCAACCAACGCGCAAGTGATTCCATCACCTGTGGAAAGTCCCGCTGGCTGTCCATGCCTGTTACTCGAGCCCAGAGCTCCAGCACATCACCGCCTTCGCCGGTAGCAAAGTCGATCCACATGCCTGCTTTGCGTCCCTGTAGATCCACCACCAGGCTCTTGCCTGGATTGCCCTGCAGGTCGCCGATAACAAACTGCTTGCCACGGGTCTTTCCATTGGGAAACAGGTAGGCCAGCGCCTCAGGCAGCCGGTCCAGCAGATGTGCCTTCAGTTCCTGGGCATCGTATGCTTCCCGCTGGGACGGCCCCCTGTTCCGGCGCATCGTTGAAGTCGAGCCAGATGATGTTGTCAGCCATCATGCCCGTCCTCCCCGACACCGGTCCTGCCACGCACAGAACTTGCACTCGTAATGGGTTGGGTCATTGGCCAGACGCGGCAACAACTCATGGGCGTCGGAGGCCTGCAAAATCCGCACGCCGCGATCCGAGGCGCGTTGCGCCAGCTCGCCATTGAACGGAACCTGTTCGAAATAGATCTCGGCGGTATCCTTGTTGATGGCGGTGAAGAGCGCAGGATTCTTACTGATGCCCGGGACCTGAGGTTCCATGTAGGCCTGGTAGAGTGCGATCTGCGACGCATAGACCGGCTTGGAGCGCGTCACGCCGTGCTTGACCGTGTCCTTCCATGACTTATTGTTGAGCGACTTGCACTCCCAGCGTCGCCGGGTAGCCGAGCCTTAAGTGTTCCGGCCCCGCAGCCAGGATC
>AASF01000562.1 GCA_000168735.1 Candidatus Endoriftia persephone str. Hot96_1+Hot96_2
GATCAATCTGTCGAGCCGTGACCCGGAGCTGACCCCGGCGGGCTGGCTCGGCACCGGTGTCGAGCTGCATGGCATCAACCGCCAGTATGATGACTTCACCGCCAAGCGGGTGCGCGATGGCCGCTCCACGGTCGGCGAACTGGATGCCTTCTACAGTAATGCGCAGCGTCTCGATAGCATCCTCGCTGATCCGGCAGTAGGGTTGTCGCCGGCGCTCAATGACTTCTTTAATGCCATGCAGGAGTTGGCGGACGATCCCGCTTCGATCCCCTCGCGTCAGTTGCTCCTGGCGGAGAGCCGCTCGCTGGTGGAACGCATGCACGATCTCGATCAGCAGTTTGCGGATAGTCAGGCTCAGGTCAACCGACGCCTCGATGATGTGGTGCAGGAGATAGACCGGCTCGCCGAGTCGATCGCTAACGCTAACGATGCCGTGGTGAGCGCCCTCGGTCACGGCAGTCATCAGACCCCCAACGACCTGCTGGACCAGCGTGACGAGCTGATC
>AASF01000561.1 GCA_000168735.1 Candidatus Endoriftia persephone str. Hot96_1+Hot96_2
GATCAAACCGATGTTGGGGCCTTCCGGGGTCTCGATCGGGCAGACTCGGCCGTAGTGGGTCGGGTGCACGTCGCGAACTTCGAAGCCGGCACGCTCGCGGGCCAAGCCGCCCGGACCCAGTGCCGAGACACGCCTTTTGTGGGTGACCTCGGAGAGCGGGTTATTCTGGTCCATAAACTGGGAGAGCTGGCTGGAACCGAAGAACTCTTTGACCGCTGCCGAGACCGGCTTGGCATTGATCAA
>AASF01000560.1 GCA_000168735.1 Candidatus Endoriftia persephone str. Hot96_1+Hot96_2
GATCAACACCTGACGCAGCCGATTGTCGTCGCCATGCACCATCACCGCCAGCGCCGGATCGGCCAGCACCACCAATTCCAGCCCTTTGCATTGGGCCTGTCCAGCGAGCAGTTCACCGGTCTCCTCAAACAGCTCCAGCAGATTGAAGTCGCGCTGGGGTCAACTCCAGCTTGCCCGCCTCGATCTTGGAAAAGTTGAGGATGTCGTTGATGATGCCGAGCAGGGAGTCGGCAGATCGCTTTGATCGTCTGGGTGTAGTATCGCTGCCGCTCCCCCTGATCGGTGCTCAACAGCAGATCGGTCATACCGATGATGCCGTTCATCGGAGTCCGTATTTCATGGCTCATCGAGGCAAGGAAGGCCGACTTTGCCTGACTGGCAGCCTCCGCCACCGCTTTCGCCTGCTTCAGGCCATCGATCAGGCGATCGTTCTGGTACTGCAAACGGAGATTCTGAAGTGAGGTGCGATTCTCCCGCAATGCCACACCATTGATGAAGATGGCATACAGCAACAGCATCACAAAGATCAAGCCGTCGATGCTCTCGCCCAGAGTGCCAAGTTTCCAGACCACCGCGATGATC
>AASF01000559.1 GCA_000168735.1 Candidatus Endoriftia persephone str. Hot96_1+Hot96_2
ATCACCTTCATGGAGCCGCAACAGGCCATTGTCGACGAAGACACAGGTCAGCTGATCGCCGATCGCCCGGTGCAGCAGTGGGCCGCCACCACTGAGCTATCGACACCACCGGAGAGGGCCGAGCACCACTTGGGCATCCCCCACCTGCTCGCGCACCTGGGTGATGCTCTCTTCGATGATCTGACCCGGGGGTCCAGAGCGCCTCACAACCACAGATCTGGAACAGGAAGTGATCGAGGATGCGCTTGCCCTGGCGGGTGTGGGTCACCTCCGGTGTGGAACTGGATGCCAGTAGAAACCACGCTCTTCATCTGGCCATCCCCGCCAGCGGCGCATTGTCGGTCTCGCAGATCACATGGAAGCCGGGCGGCAGCGCCTCGACCCGATCGCCGTGGCTCATCCAGACATCGAGCAGGCCATAGCCCTGTTCATTGGTATGGTCCTCGATATCCTTCAACAGCTTGGAGTGGCCGTGGGCGCGCACCTGAGCATAGCCGTATTCGTGCTTGTCGGAGGCTGCCACCTTACCCCCCAGCTGTGCCGCCATGGTCTGCATGCCGTAGCAGATGCCCAGCACCGGCACCCCCAGCTCAAACACTTGCTGCGGCGCGCGCGGCGCCTCGTCGGCAGTCACCGTCTCCGGTCC
>AASF01000558.1 GCA_000168735.1 Candidatus Endoriftia persephone str. Hot96_1+Hot96_2
GATCAGGATAGGCCTGGGTGCGAGTCTTGCAGGACTGGATCACCGCCTCCACCACCGGTTCACCCTGCTGGATCTGATGGATCGAGAAGTCGACCAGCAGGATCGAGTTACGCACGATGATGCCCGCCAGGGCGATCCAGCCGATCATTGAGGTGGCGGTAAACTCGCCGCCCGCACCAAAGTGGAAGAACACGAAGTGGGCAGGAATGATGCCCAGCAGGGTCAGCGGGATTGGCGCCATGATC
>AASF01000557.1 GCA_000168735.1 Candidatus Endoriftia persephone str. Hot96_1+Hot96_2
GGCCGGAATCGCCTTGATCACCGGGGGCGTTGACTCGATCACGTTGACCCTGCGGGTCTGTGTGGCGCTGTTGCCGGCGGCATCGCTGACCGTATAGGTCAGGGTGTAGTCGCCTGGAGTATTGCTGTCCACCGTGCCGCTGACCGTGATGCTGGCTGAGACATCGCCGTCGAAATTGTCATTGGCGGAGGCCCCCGGGTCGCTGAAGCTGTCGCCCGCCTTCAAGTCGATCGGATTGGCACCGGAGAGGGT
>AASF01000556.1 GCA_000168735.1 Candidatus Endoriftia persephone str. Hot96_1+Hot96_2
TCACCACCTTGCCCTGCACCGCACTGCGCAAACACTCGAGAATATCCTCCGGCTCCATGTCCTTGAGCAAATAGCCATCGGCGCCAAGTCGTAGCGCGGCCACCACATCCTCTTCGTTGTCCGACACGCTCAACATCAGGATGCGTGAGTCGAGTTCCATCTGCTTGATCGCCTTGAGGGTCTCGATCCCGTTCATCCCCTTCATATTGATATCCAGCAGGATCAGATCGGGGTTCAGTTCAACTGCTAGGCGCAGTCCATTCTCGCCGTTAGCAGCCTCACCAATGAGTTGTAGCGACGCCTCCATGTCGATGAGATCTGCCACCCCCTTGCGAAACAGTGGATGGTCGTCAATGGCGAGAACGGAGTAGGTCTGCTGCTCATTCATAGCTTATTTTCTGGATTAGGTTTTCGTGGGAGAGCGTATGGTCACTGTCGGCGATGGAGAAGCTCAGCAGGACGCGGGTACCGCCGCTCTCCGGCTCGTTAATCATCAGCTCGGCCCCCAGCCAGTTGGCACGCTCCTGCATAATCGGCAGGCCATAGTGCTGCATCATGTCGCCCTCTTCATCAATGCCGATGCCGACGCCGTCATCCTCCACCAGGATGGTGACAATGCCGTCCATATCACATTCGATCTTGACCAGCGCACGGGTGGCATTGGCATGGCGGATCACATTCGACAACGCCTCGCGGATGATCTGGATGACATGGATCTCGGCATTCGGACTGAAGCGGCAGTTGGCGATGCGATCAATCAGTTCAATCTCCAGGCCGCCCCTCTCACGATACTCGCGCACTGTCTCATCCAAAGCCGCCCCAAGCCCCGCCTCGCTCATCCGCAGACGGAAGGTGGTCAGCAGCTCCCGCAGCTGGCGATAGGCGCCATTCAGTGCGGAGCGCAACACACCGGAGATCAACAGCAGATCATCCTTCGCCTGCTCTTCCGAGACCGCCTTCTCCAGCCGACTCACCTGGATCTTTAGATAGGAGAGCGATTGAGCCAGAGAGTCATGCAATTCGCGGGCGATCACACTGCGCTCCTCCAGCAGCGACAGCATACGGTTTTGCGAGACCCGCTGCGACAAATTGATCGCCATCGCGATATGGCTGGCGACCGTCTCCAACAGCCGTTGCTGACACTCCTCCAGCTCTTGCTCAACATTAAACTCC
>AASF01000555.1 GCA_000168735.1 Candidatus Endoriftia persephone str. Hot96_1+Hot96_2
CGATATCGCCCTTGGACGCGCCCAGTGATTGAGCCGTGCCGCCAACGCCACCTTTCTGCAGGACGAACTGTCAGATAGCCTCGAACAGGCCTTCAATGCCTTTAACGCCGAGACCGGTCGTAACTATAGCGCCCTGTTCAGCCAGCAGGCCGAACAAGCCGACCAGCTAATCATCCTGCTCGGCAGCACCCTCGAGCCGGCGCTACAGGCACACCGTCAGCTCAACAAACGCGAGCGCAAGGCCACTGGCCTGCTGGCGCTAAAAAGTCTGCGCCCGCTGCCGGAGACGCACCTGCTCAAGCTGCTGCAGGGGAAAAAGCGCCTGATCGTGATGGAGCGGGCCGAGACCCCGCTGGCAGGCGATCCGCCGCTGTTGCGGGAGCTGCGGCAGATTCTTGGCAGAGGCCAGGAGCGCGGCAAGTCCAGTGGCGCTGCACCACGTCTTGAGTCGGTAATCTACGGTTGTGGCGGCTTTCCGCTGCGTAGCGCTGACCTGACCGAGCTGCTGCAGATCGCGCATCGTGAGAGCAGCAGCAAGCGCTACCTTGGCATCGACTTTACCCAGAGCAACGCCCACCAGCCGAAGCGCCAGGTACTGCTCGACAGTCTGCGCCGCGACTACCCGGAGATCGAATCCCTCGGTCTGCGCGCCAGGCAGAAGGAACCGGCCAGCAGCGACCCGGCCCTGCTGACCCTGGCTGTCGACCGCCCCGCCGACAGCAGTGCCAGCCTACTGGCAGAGGCTGCTACGCTGATCCACAGCATCGCCGGTGGCTATATCCGCAGCCGTCTTGGCGAGCACACCCCACGCTGGGGTGAGCGGGCTCAGGACAGCTTCTGCTTCAGTCAAAGCAGCCCCACTGATCCCGGCGACGAGGCCCCGCTCGACCTGCTGCTGGTGGAGCTGCATGGCGCCACCGAGCAGATCCCGGCGCTGCAGCGCCTGCGCAAGGGCGGCATACTGCTGCTACAGGCCGGCGATGATGAGAGCAACACCCTGACGCGACTGCCGGCAAGGCTGCAGCGGCAGATCCGCAGCCGCGACCCGCAACTGTTTCTCTACCCGGCCCCCAAATGGCTCAAGCCCGAACAGCGCGGCGAGTTGGCCCTCGGTGCCCTCTGCGCCACCCTGGCAGAGGGACTGCTGAGCGCAATTTCGACCCGTAAA
>AASF01000554.1 GCA_000168735.1 Candidatus Endoriftia persephone str. Hot96_1+Hot96_2
TCATCTGCCGCAGCGTGCCGCTCTGCGGTGATGTCTGGGGCGTCGCCAGTGCGCCGAGCCGCTGCAGCGATTCGCCAATATCACCGATCACCCCAGCCTCGAGGATGTAGTGGGCATCCACCTCGGCGGCGCTCTGGTCGATATGGATCAGCTGCTTGTCCGCGTTGGGGTGCCACAGGTGAGGGTGGTACTCTCCACCATGTCAAAGCCGATGCAGATCACCAGATCGGCGCGGGCAAAGCCGCAGGCCACATAGTCGTTGGCTTGCAGACCGACGGTGCCGAGGCTGAGCGGGTGGGAGAAGGGGATCACCCCCTTGGCCATGAAGGTCTGTGCCACCGGGATCTGCAGGGTCTCGACGAATGCCACCAGGGACCGGGCTGGCAGCGGCGCGGATCACCCCGTGGCCGGCCAGGATGATCGGTGCCTTTGCGGCTGAGATGAGAGTTGCGGCCTGTTCGATCTTTGCCTGAGGCGGCGATGGGGGCATTGGCGCCTGTACCTTGAGCGGCTTGAGCGGTGCCACCATCTCGCTGCCGGCGATGTTCTGCCGGGAAGCTGATAAAGGTGCCGCCGGGTTTCTCCGCCTGGGCCTCCTTGAACGCCTTGCGCACCAGCTCCGGGATGATCTCCGGCTCCTTGATTTCACTCCAACAGCGCATCCATCAGATCCAGATTCTCTTCGCCAGGGATGCCGAAGATCATCTCGACCCCCTCATTCTCCAGGCATTCAACCAGTAGTTGTGCGGCGCTCGGCATAGTGACTCCTGACGTTTTGGTTTTTTCCGTTGCAATGGTGAGTCGAGGCATTTATTGGCACTCCAAGCCTATACGTATCTTTTCCAGCTGTTGGATGCACTTCTCTCCATCAGATGCAATGGGTGTGTAATGAAACCGAATCACCCCATGAACCGTAGCAGCTAAGGTATTTGAATGGTGATATCGATAAGGGGAAAGCGATGACGGCTGACTTCGTCTATTGGCTGTTTACCGGCATGGGCTGGCTGGCGGGGCTGGTGTTTCTGCTACTTGGTGTGATGTTCGTACGTGACCTGACTCAGACCCACAGCAGCGTGCGGCGCAACTTTCCGCTGGTCGGGCGGATGTGCTACTTTTTGGAAGGCCAGGGGGAGTTCTTTCGCCAATACTTCTTTGCCCACGACCGCCAGGAGCTGC
>AASF01000553.1 GCA_000168735.1 Candidatus Endoriftia persephone str. Hot96_1+Hot96_2
TTCGCCCCGCCAGAGCGGTGCGATCTCACTCCGCAATACCGCTCTCTCCCCAGCACCATAATCAACAATCGCCTGCTCTCCATGCAACGCCTTCAGCAGCAGATAACGTTTCTCTCCCGCCACATTGAGGTACAAAAGCGCTGGACGATTCAGCCGCTCCAGATCCTCCCATCCCGCCACATCGGTAAAGCAGCGCAGCCCCAGCTCCTTTGCATACTCACAAGGCTGCAGGGCGAGGCCATCAGTCAGAGAGAAGCCCCAGAGCGCAAACAGGCGCGCATGCGCCGCCCACTCACCATCATCGGTTTGACTGATGTGTTCACTCAGCGACGCTTCCGAACCATCCCCCTCTGCCCTGGAATCCAGCGGCCCGGCCTCATGCTGTGGTTGCTCCCCGCTCTCCATCGTTTCTGCTGATACCGGCAGCTCCGGGACGACATGCAACTGCTGCGACTCCAATTTCAGTGGACCAATCAGCGGCGCCAACCACCAGCTGGCGCCACCAACCACGCCCAGCAGCAAGCCAAGCATCCACACCTTCGACCACCGCCTCCTACGTTTCCGTCCCCTGATCTCTTTCGCCGCCCGCCACACCAGCCGCACGCCGGCGCGGCGCGCATCGGTGGCGAAGATCGCCAGCAGGGCTCGTTCACAGATCGTATTGATGATGCGCGGCACGCCGCCCGAGAGCGAGTAGGTCAGCCACATCCCCGCCGCGGTAAACAGATGCTCACTAACACCAGCCACCTCAAGCCGGTGGCGGATATAGTCGGAGGTCTCTTTACGGCTCAGGGGCGAGAGGTGGAAACGTGCAGTGATGCGCTGGGCGACCTGGCGCAACTCCCGCTGTTCCAGCATCTGCTGTAGCTCGGGCTGCCCCACCAGGATGATCCGCAGCAGCTTGTGGCGCGCTGTCTCCAGGTTGGTCAGCATGCGCACCGTCTCCAGCACCCGCGGGCTGAGATTCTGCGCCTCATCCACCACCAGCACGGTGTTGCGCCCGGCGGTATGGGCCTCGAGCAGATGTCGGGTCAGGTTGTCGATCAGCTGTTTCAGCGAGTAGGGCGGCCCCGTGTAGCTGATCCCCAGCTCGTCGCAGATCGCCGCGAGATACGCCCGACGGGAGAGTTTTGGATTAAAAATCAGAGCGAA
>AASF01000552.1 GCA_000168735.1 Candidatus Endoriftia persephone str. Hot96_1+Hot96_2
CTCGACTTGTAGTCCTCACCCAGCTCGGAAATTTTTGATCGCCTCGGCTCGATCCCACACCTCACGCTGCAGTGGCAGATCGCGCTTGACGATCTCGTGCATGCGCTGCTCGATCTTCTTCAGATCGTCCGGCGTGAAAGGCTCTTCGCGGGCGAAGTCGTAGTAGAAGCCGTTTTCGATGGCCGGACCGATGGTGACCTGGGTGCCCGGATAGAGTTCCTGCACCGCCTGGGCCATCACATGCGCGGCGTCGTGGCGCATCAGCTCCAGCGCCGCCTCATCACGACTGGTAATGATCGCCAGCTCACTGTCCGCTTCCATCAGGAAGCTGGCGTCCACCAGCTCTCCATTGACCCGACCAGCCAGGGTCGCCTTTGCCAGGCCTGGTCCGATGTCGGCCGCCACCTCGTAGACGCTGACGGGGTTGTCGAATCTACGGGTGGAACCGTCCGGGAGGGTGATGACAGGCATGTCTCTTTCCTTGTCAGTGGTGGCCCATACGAGAGGCCACATGAAAAAAAGCCAGGCCCCAAGAAGCCTGGCTGGCTATTCGATTGCGGTGTTCCGGGTGTACCCACCCTGCCGCGCTTGCACTCCAGGCACGAGCAAGCCTCTGCTAGAGCTAAGCGGCGGATATTCTATCGTCTGCGGAGGTCAACGCAAGCAGTTGCTGATTGAACCGGATCGCAGATCGAAACACGTACCGCCCCTATGGAAGATCGCCCACTTCCAGGCGAAACGGGCGGGGTTTGAAGCCGATGTCCTGCTCTGCCTCGGCATGGTCGAAGACCATATCCTGGTTCATCCTATCAACCATCGCGACCGACCAATCCTGGAAACGCCTGAACCTGCGCAACAGCAGCAGAACCATCTTGAAGGCCCAGCGGGGGATGGAGACGAGCCGCTCCTGTTTATCCATACAGCGAAAGATCCTCAGCACCATCTCTCTATAGCTAAGCTGTTCGCTGCCAGAGATATTGTAGGCCCGGTTTTTTATTTCGGGCAGATCGAGCGCAGCCTGGCAGGCCTGAGCCACATCTTCTGCGTGTATGGGTTGTCGCAGCCCCACCCCTTCGCCCAACAGTGGAAAAAAACCAAACCGATTGA
>AASF01000551.1 GCA_000168735.1 Candidatus Endoriftia persephone str. Hot96_1+Hot96_2
CATCTTTCTGTGCATCTCCCAGCACGAGATCGGAGTCATTGGACGCTTCAGCGTCCAACGACTCCAATCCCTTTTGTGCCAGCGCCCAGAGGCGTTTAAGAAAACGAAAGGAGCCCTCCACCCCCTCGTCGTTCCATTCCAGAGACTGGTCTGGCGGTGAGGTGAACATGGTGTAGAGACGCACCGTGTCAGCACCGTAACGGTCGATTAGGGTCTGCGGATCAACACCGTTGTTCTTCGACTTCGACATCTTCTCGATGCCGCCGATCTCCACCGGCTGACCGTCAGCGGCAAACTTCGCACTGAGTGGACGCCCCTTCTCGTCTCGCTCCACCTCGACCTCTGCCGGGTTGTACCAGTGCTTGGCGCCGCTGGCTTCGTCGCGGTAGTAGGTGTCAGCCACCACCATGCCCTGGGTCAGCAGGTTGCGGAACGGCTCGTTACTATGTATCAGCCCCGCATCCCTGAGCAGCTTGTGGTAGAAGCGAGCGTAGAGCAGGTGCAGCACCGCGTGTTCGATGCCGCCCACATAGTGGTCGACTGGCAGCCAATAGTCGGCCCGCTCGTCGAGCATGGTCTCGGCGCCGGGGCAAGTGTAACGGGCGTAGTACCAGCTCGACTCCATGAAGGTATCGAAGGTATCGGTCTCGCGCCGCGCCGCGCCGCCGCATTCGGGGCAGCTGCATTTGGCGAA
>AASF01000550.1 GCA_000168735.1 Candidatus Endoriftia persephone str. Hot96_1+Hot96_2
ATCAGAGAGAGTGCCTGAATGACTTCGATACTGTGTCGTTGAGGGTGGAAGAAGAGCTCTGGATCTCGCCGATCATCTCCACCAAACTGCGTAGTTGGCCGGTTACCTCACTGATCGATTCACGACCGGCCAGCGCGGTATTGGCAGCCTGCCGGGCAGCATCATCCTCAACCGTGCCCATGTGCTCCGCCATTTCGCCGAGGTCTGCCTGGGGTCAGCTGCAGATTGCTGAGCAGTGAATCGGTCTTGGATGCGCTGAGTTTGCCGAAGAAGACATCAACCTCCCGGTGGCGCCTATTCTCCGCCATGGCATCGACTGAGGCGTTGATGCGCTCCATGGCTTTCTGGTAGGAGCCGTGCAGCCCTGCCGGGAAACACTTGCGATGGAACTGCTCCTTGAGGCCCAGCTCAAAGGTGGTGCTGGTCTCTTTGAAAAAAGCCTCCTCCTGATCGCGTCCCTCATTCAGGTTCCAGGCGGTCTCCGCCAGATTATGTTTCTCGGGGATCTGGGTGATCCGGTACTGCAGGTCGCCTTTGATGATCGCCTGGCCCATGGCCTTGATCTTGGCGATTAATTCCTGGTCTTCGCGCTCCGTGCGCCAGCTCAGAACTCCCAGCACCAGGGCTAGTATCAAGCCAGCGATGAGTTCCGCCTGCAGGCCGTGACGGATCAGGCCGATGATGACCAAAACCACCAGCACCCCCAGCATGAGTCGGCTAAGGGTTGCTGCCCTAAATCTCAAGAACGAAGTGCTCATAATCGCTCCCGTAGTCGGTCAGTTTTGCCTGTAGCAGCTGGGTCGATGCCTGGATTGCCTGTCTGGCCCCCGCCCGCTGCTCTACCGCCAGCATCTCTGCGTAGATCGGTTCGATCAGCCGTACCGACTCCTCCTTTGGCCGGCGTCTTACCGAATAGTAACCGACTAACTTGCCGGAGGGATTCAATGTCGGGGTGATGTTGGCGAAGACCCAGTAGAAGCTGCCATCCCTAA
>AASF01000549.1 GCA_000168735.1 Candidatus Endoriftia persephone str. Hot96_1+Hot96_2
TATCCCTGTCAGACCGGTGGATACCATCAGATAGTGTGAATTCGCGGGAGCCACAACCGCAGTTGAAGTCCCCCATCAACACCAGATGAGAATAGTGGGAGATGACCTCGCTCACATAGGCAAGCTGACGCATCCGCGCGCGCTTGCCCAGCGCCAGATGGAGAATGCAAATGGCCAGGGGCTGCTCACTGGTCTGAAACTCGATCAGCAATGCGCCCCGTCCCGGCAGCCCCGGCAGCTGGTGCTCGGCAATCGCCGAAGGCATCAGGCGACTGAGCACTCCATTACTGTGCTGAGCTAGTTTACCGATGCGCCGATTGACCTGTTTGTGCCAGTAGGGAAAGTCGGCCTGACTGGCAAGGTATTCAGTCTGATCGATAAAGCCGCTACGAAGGCTGCCCGAATCGACCTCCTGCAGGCCGACCAGGTCGAAATCCTTGATGATCCCGGCGATGCAATCCAGATTATTCTGCCGTTCCTGATGGGGCAGGATGTGTTTCCAACTCTTGGTCACATACTCGCGGTAGCTGCTGGTATCTACCCCAGCCTGAATATTGTAGCTGAGGAGCCGGAGACGATCTTTACCGCCCTGCTCCTTGCCAAACTGATCTGCCTGATATCGCATTAGCGCAACCCTGTTTCCCTGCCAGAATATTGGCATTGTGTACCTGCAGCGATA
>AASF01000548.1 GCA_000168735.1 Candidatus Endoriftia persephone str. Hot96_1+Hot96_2
GATCCGAAGCGTGGCAAGTGGCAGGCGTTTGTCGCGGGCGCGTTTCGCCGCAAGGCCAAGATCCAGGATTGATTCGTAGGAGCTGTGCTCCTGCAGAAACAGAGAAATTAACCATGACACAACTCGCGCTCGTCATCGACCTCAACGTTTGCGTCGGCTGCCACGCCTGCGTGACCAGCTGCAAGGAGTGGAACAGCTCCGGTTGGGCCGGTCCGATGACCGATCAGCGTCCCTACGATGCCGATCCCACCGGCACCTTCTTCAATCGGGTGCAGACCTATGAGGCGGGTGAGTTTCCGAATACGGAGACCTACCATTTCCCCAAGTCCTGCCTGCATTGTGAAGATCCGCCCTGTGTGCCGGTCTGCCCCACTGGCGCCTCCTACAAACGTGAGGACAACGGCGTGGTGCTGGTCGACTACGACAAGTGCATCGGCTGCAAATATTGCTCCTGGGCTTGCCCCTACGGGGTGCGCGAGTTCGACGAGAAGGAACGGGTGAT
The DNA here is from genome assembly GCA_000168735.1 of Candidatus Endoriftia persephone str. Hot96_1+Hot96_2. Taxonomy (GTDB): domain Bacteria; phylum Pseudomonadota; class Gammaproteobacteria; order Chromatiales; family Chromatiaceae; genus Endoriftia; species Endoriftia persephonae. The sequence goes on from AASF01000548.1 coordinate 503, forward strand.
GCAAGAAGTGTACCCTCTGCATCGACCGCATCACCGACATGTCGTTGCCGGAGGCGGAGCGTCAGCCAGCCTGTGTGCTGGCCTGCCCGACCAGCGCACGGCTG
>AASF01000547.1 GCA_000168735.1 Candidatus Endoriftia persephone str. Hot96_1+Hot96_2
CGGCGGAATCGCCTTAGCTTCCCCAATTCGCTGTCGGGGATTGTGCTTGCGACATACCCTAGATGAATGCCTATAACGACACCTGTACAAGACAAGATAATGATTGCCATATCGAGAAACTCAGGTGCTTTCCGGTACTTGACCAGTACAAACATCAAGAAGCAACCACCGAATACCAACCCGACATAAAGACTGGCAAGGTTGAGATTAATCATCATCCTTGCCACCTTTATTGGCTCCACCAAGGGCACCGCCCAACAGTCCTCCAAGTAACGCGCCGCCTATTCCAGGAATTATCAAATTACCGATAATGGCTCCGCCGATTGCCGAAGCGAGCACTTGACCTGAGTTGGACTCGATTTTCTTCTTGTGCTCAAGAATTGCCGTATTTATTTTGTTAGCAAGCTCAATTATTAGTTTTTCTTGTTCCTTTGGCGAGAGTGAGCTTAGTGCTTGAGCATTGACCGCTTGATATTCACTGAGGCTTCCAAGCGCTGATTTTGCAGTTGGCTTTATTATTACTGGAAGAATCAGCGCCTCATCTTCTGATGCTTTTTTAATTAGGGGGAACTCGAAATCAGCGGAGAATGGAGAGGCCATGTAATCCGGACTCACAAGGATTACGAAGACCTTGGATTGTTTAATTGCCTCCTCTATATCTTGCTTCCATTCCGC
>AASF01000546.1 GCA_000168735.1 Candidatus Endoriftia persephone str. Hot96_1+Hot96_2
TTGATCACATCGAGCTGCCCGAGGAGGTGACTAGCCTGATGTCGAGCATCATCGAGATCCAGAGCTGGACCCAGCGCATCCGCAGCTCCGGGCTGATCTCACGCGGCGGCAACAGTGCCGGCGTGCAGATCATGGCCATCGACCCCGAACAGGAGACCTGGGTCACCCACATGCACGAATCTGTGGTGCAGGGGCGCTGGCTCAATCCAGGTATGGCCCACGATCTACTGCTTGGCGCAACCGTGGCACAGAATATCGGCGCAAAACTGGGCGATCGGGTGGTGCTGATGTCACAGACTGCCAGCGGCAAGATGGTCTCAGAGATCTTCTTCCTGCGTGGCGTCATCGAGTCGGGCGCACCGCAAATCGACCGCACCCTGGCACTGATCCCGCTCGATTCGACGCAACTCTGGCTCGGCATGCCGGGAGTGGTCACCGACATCGTTATCCGCGCCCAGCAACACCAGGATACCGACCGCATCCGGCGCATCCTACGCCAGCTTCTCTCGGAGCAGGACTACGAAATCCTCACCTGGAAGGGCTCTCGATCCAATGGTCCGCCAGTGGCTCGACTTTAGTGATGCCTACGGGCTGGTAAATCATCCTGGTCGTGGCACTGCTGGTGCTGGTGGAGATCCTCAACACCATGCTGATCGCCTTGCATGAACGGCAGAAGGAGCTGGCGATCATGCTTGCAGTGGGCACCCGTCGCCGGCAGATCTTTGCCATGCTGCTGTTGGAGGCGGTAATGCTGATCCTGTTCGGTAGTCTGCTCGGTTATCTGGTCGGTGGCGCGGTGGTGTTTGCACTGGCCGATCAGGGAGTCGACCTCTCCGCCTATGCCAATGCCTTCCAGTTTTTCTATATGGACCCGGTCATCGTGCCGAACCTGAGCGCCGAGAGCACCCGGCGTATCCTCGGCACCACCCTGATTGCTTCGCTGGTGGCCGGTATCTATCCCGCCTGGCAGGCCACTCGCATCCAGCTCAGCCAATCTCTAAGAATCCAGTAAGCCCATGCAAGAAAACAAAAGCAACAACATCATCGAGGCCAAAGATATCTACAAGTGCTACTGGGTCGGCACCATGCCCTATCCCGCCCTCAACGGTATCAACCTACACATCAAGCCCGGCGAGTTTACGGTGCTGGCGGGACGCTCCGGTTCGGGCAAGAGCACCCTGCTCAACCTGATCGGCGCACTGGAGTCTGCAGACCGGGGGCAGATTCTCATCGACGGAAAGAACATCCTTGCCCAACCCGAACAGCAGCGCAGCCAGTTCCGGCTGCGAAACATCGAAGGTCGAATTCGTTTAA
>AASF01000545.1 GCA_000168735.1 Candidatus Endoriftia persephone str. Hot96_1+Hot96_2
GATCATTCGAGGCGTTGCTCTGCAAGACATTTTTCAGTTCGATAATCGCTTTGGCAGGCTCATCATTCTGCAGATGCTCACCAGCCTTTGCCATCCGCTCCGTTTCATTTCCACCGCTACATCCAGTGATAAAAACCAGCGAAACCACAGCCACCAGTGCAACCAGCCTGCTGCGCATCTGCATAAGGTTTTTATACTTCATCTTGCTAATTCCCCCTGGCTAAAAGCGATTGTAGGTCCATCAAAATCGAGTCTGTATTCAGGGTCAACGGGAAAGTGCTGTCTCTACATCTGTCACAAACTGCGACAAAAACGCCATCAGCACGGCTTCAGCATCCTGCTGCTCTGACGTCACCGGTGTACTGACAAGCACGACTGAGATAGCCGGCGACCCGGTCAAGGTTCCATAGAGATTCCAGAGCTTGGCTCTGCTGCCACTGGCCACCCGGTGCCCCGCGGTACCATACCATCGCCACACCAGACGCTGCGAGGCCTGCCTGCCGCCTTTGATC
>AASF01000544.1 GCA_000168735.1 Candidatus Endoriftia persephone str. Hot96_1+Hot96_2
GATCAAACAGCTAAAAGCCTGCTACGCATTACCTCCCACGATTTCTATACCTATACCCATTCGGTCAATGTGGGGGTGACGGCGATCATGCTGGCCAAGGCACTGTTCAGCAAGTCTGATGCCCACGACCTTCATGAACTGGGTGCGGGGTTTTTTCTGCATGATCTCGGCAAGGTCAAGGTCGATACTGCCATCATCAACAAGCCCGGTCGCCTGACGGATCGGGAGATGCAGCGGATGCGCACCCACCCCTACCAGGGCTACAAGATGTTGGCTGAAGCAGGAGCACTCTCCGAGGAGTGCCGATATATCGTGATGCAACATCACGAGTTTACTGATGGCAGTGGCTACCCGAAGCGCCTCAAAGGTGATGAGATACATATCTACGGACATATCTGCGGTATTGCGGATGTATTCGATGCCCTGACCGCGGAGCGCTCCTACAAGAAGGCCATGACGCCCTTTGATGCGCTGAAGCTAATGCAGCAGCAGATGTCCCACCACTTTGACAGAGAGCTGTTTAGCCGATTCGTGCTGCTGTTTCAGTAGATATGCGGTTCATGGCGGCGATGGAAGAGGCGCCGGTCATTGAGCGAATAAAAGCAATTTCCTTTCTCTTGTCTCTTATCCTGCTAAAGTTGCCTACTCTGGCGCCGTTAAATCGCTATATTCGATAGAATTGCGCATAGCGATTAGATGTTTGCCTTTCGGTATCGCTCTCATGATGGATCGGTCAACAGAGGAAACTGGCATGAAACAGAAGCAGGGCAGCGCCATCTAACTG
>AASF01000543.1 GCA_000168735.1 Candidatus Endoriftia persephone str. Hot96_1+Hot96_2
GATCAGCGGCTCTTCAGGGAACAACCGCTGACTAGTGCGACGGCGTAGCAATTGCTCGGGCAGCGCCTTGCGCACCGGCCACTCCTGAGCCAGGGTCAGGGAGCGCTCATGGCCGCGTGCGTCTTTGATGCGCGCCACCGGCACATCGACGGTGAAGGTACCCTGCTGAATCCAGGTCACCGTCACCTCATCCCGCTCCCCGAACGGCACCATGATCTTATGGGTGAAACGCCCCTCCTGCACCGTGCCCAGGGTATCGCCGGGACGCAGCCGCGCGCCAGTCTCCACCTGCGGCACGAAGGACCACTTGGGCAGTGGGATCGAGGGCCGGCAGATCGACCCCGCGGGGCAGGAAGTTGCCAAAGCCGATCGCCAGCCCCTCCAGCGGGTTCTGCAGACCATCGTAGACCTGCCCCAGCAGGCCCGGCCCCAGGGTCACCGAGAGCATCTGCCCGCTCTGCTCCACCGGATCACCGATGCCAATGGCGCGGGTACTCTCGAACACCTGCGCCACCGCCTGTCGCCCCTTGACCCGCAGCACCTCCGCCTTGAGGCGCTCCTGACGCCCATCGGCAAGTCGCTGGGGCAGGATGTAGATCACTTCGTTCTTCACCAGCGGCGGACCGCCCTCAAGCGGGCTCTCGATGGTGACTATGTCCTCCTGG
>AASF01000542.1 GCA_000168735.1 Candidatus Endoriftia persephone str. Hot96_1+Hot96_2
TGGCGCAATCGTCGCGGTGCCAATTCCGCTGCTGATCCCGCTGCTGGTGGATGAGGTACTGCTAGACCAGCCAGGCCTGGGCAGTGGCAATCATGGATCAGCTCTTCCCCAGCGCATGGCATGGGCCGTTCCTCTACATCGGCGCCGTTCTGCTGCTGACCATCCTGCTGCGGCTGATCGCCCTGCTGTTGGGAGTCTGGCAGACTCGCCAGTTTACCTGTATCGCCAAGGATGTGGTGTTCCATATCCGCCGCGATCTGCTCTGCCGGCTGGAGCGCATCTCCATGTCTGCCTACGAAACCCTGGGCAGCGGCACCGTCGCCTCGCATCTGGTGACCGATCTGGATGCGGTAGACAACTTTGTCAGCATCACCACCAGCAAATTTCTGGTGGCGGTGCTAAGCATCCTCGGGCACCGCGGTGGTGCTGCTCTGGATGAACTGGCAGCTGGCGCTGTTTATCCTGTTACTCAACCCCCTGGTGATCTGGTTCACCACCCTGTTCGCGCACAAAGTGAAGCGGCTGAAGAAGCAGGAGAACTCCGCCTACCAGCTGTTCCAGGAATCACTCCAGGAGACCCTCGATGCAATTCAGGAGATCCGCGCCAGCAACCGCGAGCACCATTACATCCAGCGCATCATCGATAAGGCCGACCAGATCCGGCACCACTCAGCGGCCTTCACTTGGAAAAGCGACGCCGCCGGGCGACTCTCCTTCGTCATCTTCCTGTTTGGCTTCGACGTTTTTCGCGCCCTGAGCATGTTGATGGTGCTCTACTCCGATCTCAGCATCGGCCAGATGCTGGCAGTGTTCGCCTATCTCTGGTTCATGATGGGACCGGTGCAGGAGGTATTGAGTGTGCAATACGCCTTCCAGAGCGCCCAGGCGGCGCTGACCCGGATCAATCGCCTGTTACAGGTCGAACTTGAACCCCGCTTCCCCCACCAGCAAGATCCGTTCACAGGCAAGCAAACCGTCTCGGTGGAACTTCAACAAATCGGCTTTGCCTACGGTGATGGCCCACAGGTGCTGCATGATGTCTCGCTGAAGATCGCTGCCGGTGAGAAGGTCGCCTTCGTCGGCGCCAGT
>AASF01000541.1 GCA_000168735.1 Candidatus Endoriftia persephone str. Hot96_1+Hot96_2
TCAGGCCGACCATCGCGCGCATGCCTGGCGGCGTGAGCGGCGCGGGCGGTGACATCCGGGGGAGGAGTACATGTCTGTTGAAGCAGTGTAGTACCGCCGCACAGCATCTCCGCCATTGCCAACTGGCTTGCGTCGTGGACAAATTCCTCGCTCACCCAGCGCTGCTCCGCCGGGCAGATGTGCTGGTTGAGCCAGCTCATCAGTGGCAGGTCATCGGCCAGTCCGCGCAGCAGCGACATAGCGAGATGGGTGTGAGCGTTGACCAGACCGGGGATCAGTGCCTGCCCCGGGTAGCTCCAGACGGTTCTCTGCCTGATATCGGGATGCGGCCTGATCCACCGGCAGGAGCCCGATGATCCGCCCGCCATCGATGGCAAGCGCGTGGTTTTCCAACACTTCGCCTTCGGGAACCACCGGGATGATCCACTCGGCCTGGATCAGGGTGTCGATCTGTTGCTGCATAGCGCTTGCCTTTTTTTATCGCTTTGTTCTAAATGACCGCCAAATTTGCCACGAGATTCGATCAGATGGAAGCCGACCACATTGCCCTGAACCCCTCGCCTGACAACGCCATTGCCTGGCACGCCAAGCAGCTCTGGCTGCTCGATCAACGCAAACTGCCGGNCAGCGCCGAGTATCTGGAACTGAGGAGTGCCGAGGCCACTGCTGATGCGATCCGCGAGATGGTGGTGCGGGGCGCGCCGGCGATCGGC
>AASF01000540.1 GCA_000168735.1 Candidatus Endoriftia persephone str. Hot96_1+Hot96_2
GATCATCTCGCTTAAGATACATTTGTGCAGGAATTGCTCGGCAAAGTCATCCAGGTGGGTGATCTTCTTGTTGTCTTCCGCGGCCAGTTGATAGACGGGCAGGAAGCGTTCGTCGGCGTCAAAGGCGAAGTGCTCGTTGCGGTTGTTGGTGAAGTACCAGGTATTGACGCGGTTGCTGACGATGAATAGCTGCATGAAACAGAGCAGCGTGTTGGTGTAACCGTTGCCGGGGTCGTTTTTATAATCGACGATTTGCTGCATGGCCTTGCGCGGACTGACTTGCAGGGTTTTCAGCTCGATCTGCACCATGGGGATGCCATTGATGAGCAGGATCACGTCATAACGCTGGAAGCCTGTTGTCGGTGTTGATGCGCAGTTGGTTGACTACTTCAAATTCGTTTTTGCACCAGTCCCGGAGGTTGACCAGCATGTATTGCAGCGGCGTGCCGTCCTCCCGCTGGAAGGGTGGGTTGCGCTCGCGCAGGGTCTTGGCGGCGTGAAAGACATCGGCGTTAATGATCTCATCGCGCAGGCGGGCGAACTCGGCATCGGTGAGTGTGACGCGGTTTAGCGCCTGGAATTTCTCGCGGAAATTCTGCTCAAGGGCGTCGCGGTCGCGAATGTCCGGGCGATAGGTATATTTAAGCTCGGTGAGCTTGTCGAC
>AASF01000539.1 GCA_000168735.1 Candidatus Endoriftia persephone str. Hot96_1+Hot96_2
GATCAGGCTGTCGACCCGGCGCAGCATCTGATTGATCTGCTATGCGGTGCACTCCGGCGGGTGCGTCCATCACCAGAAGGTCGGTGCCGCGAGCCGGTTTGGGGGCGGCCTTGGTGGCGTCGATGGCCTCGATCTCCGGGATGCCAGTGTAGTCCTGACGCGCCTCCAGCCAGTCGAGACTGGAACGCTGCGGGTCGAAGTCGGCCAGTGCCACCTTCAGCCCTTCGTCGGCGTACCAGCTGGCCAGGTTGGTGGCCAGGGTGCTTTTGCCGCAGCCCCCCTTGGCGTTCATCAGCATGATCTTGTGCATGGTTTCCCCCTGGCCGTTTCGCATCATCCCAAGCCTAGCGGAGCTTGAGCCCTGCCGAAAGGGGCCTCGCTCAATCTATTCCCAACTCATCCCAGATCGCATCGACCCGCTGTTTCACCGCCTCCTCCATCTGGATCGGCGTACCCCACTCGCGGGTGGTCTCGCCGGGCCATTTGTTGGTGGCGTCGAAGCCAATCTTCGAGCCCAGGCCGGAGACCGGCGAGGCGAAGTCGAGATAATCGATCGGCGTGTTCTCGATCAGCGTGGTGTCGCGGGCCGGGTCCATGCGGGGTGGTCATTGGCCCAAATCACGTCGTTCCAGTCGCGGGTG
>AASF01000538.1 GCA_000168735.1 Candidatus Endoriftia persephone str. Hot96_1+Hot96_2
GATCAATGCCTTTACTTGCGTGTCTCGGCGGCCGATCCGGCGGAGAAGGCCGATCTGCTCTCCGCCAGTATCTCGGTGGCAATGAATACCACCGCGTTTGGCCTGATGGCGGCGATCCCGCTGCTGTTGGTCTACACCCTGCTGCAGAGCCGCACCACGCAGATCGTTGACAGCCTGGAGATGTGCCTCGGTGAAGTTCCTCAATATCGTCACCGAACGGGCTGGGAAAGTGCGCGATGAGACGCCGCTCGCGACGGCTCCACGAAGAGGCGGAGCTGAACATCACCGCGTTCATGAATCTGATGGTGATCCTGGTGCCGTTTCTGTTGATTACTGCCTCCTTTTCGCGCATGGCGGTGTTCGATCTCTATCTGCCGCCGGCCGCCGCGGGTGGTGAGCCGGCCAAGGGCGAGCTGCAGCTGGAGATCATCGTGCGTCACGACGCCATCGAAGTGGCCGATCGCAACGGCGGGCTGATCCAGCGTATCGAGGCGGACGATCCGGACAGGCAGCTGCAGCGCTTGTCGCAGCTGCTGCAGGCGCTCAAGGCGCGTTATCCCGACAAGCGCACAGCCTATCT
>AASF01000537.1 GCA_000168735.1 Candidatus Endoriftia persephone str. Hot96_1+Hot96_2
CACAGGGTGGTGGAGAGGGTAGGGGGAAAGATCCGCAACCCATGTAGGAATTTTCTGACATGGGGGTTGAGTGTGACGGGGATCAAGTTAACGGCACAATTTGGGGTAGAAAAAGTTGGGCGCTGGAGTGTTGACTGTTCGGCAGTGCTTGATCTGTAGCTTGTGCATTTGAAACAATCTGCGCGTTTAACGATTTCCTATGGTGAGAGAGGCTCGCCATTACACGATTTATAAGGATCAGATAGATGCCGCTAATCAAAGCGTTTCCGGGGCTGCGGCCCGCGAATGGCCGCGCCGAAGATGTTGCCGCCCCTCCCTACGACGTGATGAATGAGGCGGAGGCCCGCGAGATGGTCGAAGGCCGCCCCTGGAGCTTTCTGCACATCTCTCGCGCCGAGGTGGATCTGCCGGTCGGTACCGATCCCTACTCGCCGGAGGTCTACGCTAAGGCGGCGGAGAATCTGGCGAAGATGGAGCAAGAAGGGGTGCTGGTTCGTGACGCCAAACCCTGCTTCTATGTCTATCGCCTCACCATGGGCGAGCATGTGCAGACCGGGTTGGCGGCGGTCGCCTCGGTGCAGGCCTACGATAACGATCGCATCAAAAAACATGAATTCACCCGTCCCGCCAAAGAGGACGACCGGGTGCGTCAGGTGGATGCGCTGAATGCCCAGACCGGGCCGGTATTCCTAGTCTATCCGAGTGCCGTGGCGGTGGACGATACCCTCGCGCTGATCGCCGAAGGGGCCGCCGATATGGATGTTACAGCCGCTGATGGCGTGCGCCACCAGATCTGGGTTGCCGACGATGAGAAGGTGGTGGAGCAGCTCACCCGCGAA
>AASF01000536.1 GCA_000168735.1 Candidatus Endoriftia persephone str. Hot96_1+Hot96_2
TTCGTAAATCGCCTTCATCAGTTTACCGCCGACTACGCCGTCGAGAGTGCCATCGTAGTAGCCGAGGCTGGCCAGATCCTGCTGCAGCAGGCTCAACCGCTTCTCCATTCACGCCGTAGTGGTAGGCCTCTAGCCGGTAGGGCGCTTGCCAGAGCAGCAGCCATTTGCCAGAGGGTAGTTGCAGTAGTGGAGCCTCGTCGCTGGCGTCGCTCCTGCCTGTGCCAGAGTGACCGGCTGCAGAGTGTTGAGATTCGCCAGCAGGGCCTGAATCCTGCCGAACTTGTTCTGCCTCAGTAAGGGCGCCAAGAAGGCGGGTCTGCTCCTCGAGCTGATAGGCAGCGAGGAATGTCTGAATCGCTTCGTCGCTGAGTGTTGGCGTGGCGGAAGGGGCAGCCGTTGCGAGAGGGGGCGGCGTTGCCACTGTAGAAGACGCTACGCTGCTTGGCCGCATTCCGCTGTTGTAGAGCAGGAGACTGATGACTGCACCTGCAGTGAGGGCCGCTGCCGCACCGGCCAAGAACCACCAGTGGCGTCTGCCGGCAGTGGCTGGAATCAACTCCGTCTCCGCT
>AASF01000535.1 GCA_000168735.1 Candidatus Endoriftia persephone str. Hot96_1+Hot96_2
TTCTTTCGCTGGTTTGCGGAAGAGCCCGTTCGGGCAGATGGTCTGATTACCCATGCACCGGCTTCCGGTGCAAGAATCATCGTGCAACATAAACCCGCTGGTTTAGCCGTGCTGGTAACACCCTGGAACTACCCGGCCGCGATGGGCACCCGGAAAATTGCGGCCCGCGCTGGCGGCCGGCTGCGGTGTCATTATCAAGCCTGCCGCTGAAACACCGCTGACTATGCTGGCACTGATGCCGCTGCTAGAAGAGGCAGGCGTACCCGCGGGTCTTGTGAACGTTTTGCCCACCAGCAAACCCGCTGAGGTTGTCGATCACATGATGCACGACCCTCGTGTGCGTGTTGTATCCTTCACTGGCTCAACGGCGGTCGGTCGCAAGCTGCTCAAGTCAGCCGCGGATCAGGTGCTGACACCCGCAATGGAGCTTGGCGGCAACGCCCCGGTTATTGTGTTTGAAGACGCAGACATGGATACCGCCATTGAAGGCGTGATGCTCGCCAAGATGCGCAACCTGGGTGAAGCCCTGCACCGCCGCCAATCGGGTTTATGTGCACAAGGATGTCGCTGATGAA
>AASF01000534.1 GCA_000168735.1 Candidatus Endoriftia persephone str. Hot96_1+Hot96_2
TTCGTGGCCCGAGCCTGTAGGGCTTTCCCCGGCCACGTCATCGTCGGCCTGGATGCGAAGGAGGGCATGGTGGCGATTAACGGCTGGGCCGAGGTGACCGATCTTGAGGTGGTGGAGCTCTCCAAGCGCTTTCAGGACGACGGCGTCTCTGCCATTGTCTACACTGATATCGGCCGCGACGGTATGATGACCGGCCCCAACATCGAGGCCACTACCGCACTCGCCAACGCCATATCGATCCCGGTGGTCGCCTCCGGCGGCATCACCAATATCGGCGACATCGAGGCGCTGTGTAAGGCCGAGACCAACAACATCACCGCCGCCATCACCGGCCGCGCGATCTACGAGGGCACCCTCGACTTCGCCGAGGGTCAGAAGCTGGCGGATAGTTTAAGCTAAGGCAAGAAATAATATGCTAGCCAAACGCATTATTCCCTGTCTCGACGTGGACGCCGGCCGGGTGGTCAAGGGCGTCAAGTTTGTCGAGATACGAGATGCCGGCGACCCGGTGGAGGTGGCGCGCCGCTACAATGAAGAGGGCGCCGACGAGATTACCTTTCTCGATATCACCGCTAGCTCTGACGACCGCGACACCATTGTGCACGTGGTGGAGCAGGTCGCCTCTGAGGTCTTTATCCCGCTTACTGTGGGCGGCGGCATCCGTACCGGTCGACGATGTGCGGCGCATGCTCAACGCGGGTGCTGACC
>AASF01000533.1 GCA_000168735.1 Candidatus Endoriftia persephone str. Hot96_1+Hot96_2
CTTAATTCATCGATATTTACTTCAATGCTCATTTGCTGGCCTCCATGATAGCGTCAAGGATGACGTCGGGATCATGCACCGCGCCTCCGCAATGGGGGACACTGACGACGCGGCACTGGCCGGCCGCACTGCGTTCGACTTCTCTTACCATCTGACCATAATTGATCTCCGGAACCACGATCGCCTTCACCTTGCCGGCCAGCTCCTGGATTCGTTTCTCCGCGAAGGGCCAGATGGTGATGAGCCGCAGCGATCCCGTCTTGATACCGGCCTCACGCGCCAACTGCACCGCCCGGGAGACGATCCGTGAGGTGATGCCGTAGGAGACGACGACGACCTCCGCGCCATCCACCTCATTCTCCTCGAGCCGGATGATCTTGTCGGCGTTTGAATCGATCTTCTCGATCAGGTGGGTGACAACCTTTTCGTTTTGCTCCACGGTCAGGTTTGGATAGCCACGCTCGTCATGGGTGAGACCGGTGATGTGGAACCGGTAACCGTCACCCGCCTTGACCATGGGTGCGACATCCTTGCCGGTGAACTGGTAGGGGCGGTAATCCGCCTTGGGGACCTGGTGCCAGTTGCGCTCCACCACCCCGAT
>AASF01000532.1 GCA_000168735.1 Candidatus Endoriftia persephone str. Hot96_1+Hot96_2
AAACGAATCGCCCTTAATTCCGCCAGGACCTCAACCACCTTGGGTTTCATCTCGAAGTCACTCAGCCCCTCATCAAGGTATTTCGCCACCTCCTCACGCAAAATGGAGAGATAGCGTTGGAAGGCCTGCGGCACCGCGATATCCCCAGTGGGCCCATGACCCGGCACAAACACCGTGGCGCCGCTTGCCATCGCCATCTCGATGGCGGCGATATTACCCTTGAAGGTGCCGTTATCCATCCGGCCGAAACGATTGTTCATCACGTTGTCACCGAGAAACATTAGCGACTTCTCCGGGATGAAGACCATCAGGTCAGTGTCACTGTGGGCCTTCTCGCCATAGAGGAACTGGAACTTGATCCCGGCCAGTTCCACCTCATCGCCATGTCTTACCGCTAGGTTGGGAGCGTAGATTCCGGTGCCATCGGTGGCGCCTTCAGTGAGTCGCTTGAGTAGCGCAATCCAGCTATCCCCCTCACCCTGCTCAACCTTCTCGATCATCTTCGGATGACCGTAGGTCGGAATCTTCGGATTGATCTGGTGAAAGGCATGGTTGGCGAGCCAATGGTCGCCGTGGACATGAGTGTCGATCAGCGCCACCACCGGCAGATCGGTGACCTTGCGGATCTGCCGCATCACCATCTC
>AASF01000531.1 GCA_000168735.1 Candidatus Endoriftia persephone str. Hot96_1+Hot96_2
CCCTTAATTCAGAGTAGGCGGTGGAGCACCAGTTGACCCCGAGCAAAGAACCGGCCGGGCTGAGGCGATCGTAACAGCACTCCAAGGTCTATTGAATGGCGACGGTGGTGTTATGGATCAGTGAGGCACGATCGACGATCAGGGCGAAGGGCCCCGGCCAGGGGATCTCACGAGTAAAATCGCCGCAGGCAATCGTCTCGGCATACTCAGGAAAACGTTCCCGCAACCACTCGACCGCCATCGCACTCCCCCTCGATACCGTAGTAGCTCAGCCCCTGCTGCAGGAACAAACTGATATTGGCACCCGCTCCGGTACCCAGCTCCAGCACATTCGAGTTGAGCATGTGTCTGGCGCAGTGGCGAGATAGAGAGAGAGCAGATCTGACCAGGACCAGATACTATGTTGATGGCCGGTGGCGCAGGCCTGCCTCCACTCATCTGAAAATATCATTTTAGGCATCCCTGACACCGCTCCCGATAGTAACCGGCCTTCACCTGCATCGGATTACCATAGACCAGAGAGTAGGGGGGGATGGTCACCCCATCCACTACGCTGCCTGCGGCAACAACCGAGTGGTGGCCAATCATCGCCCCGCCCTTGACCACAGCGTGAGAACCGATGAACACATTGTTTTCGATGATGATATCCCGCCGCTCCACCTCATCTGAGATACCGATGCAGTGCTTGTGAGAGTCGACACAATTGATCGCCACGAAGGAAGCGATGTCGCAATCGTCACCGATCACCAGCCGCGCCCCGGTGGCGTTGATCTCCGACATCCCCCCCACTGAGACATTCTTGCCCAGTTCCGGCTCACCATTGATCCAGACCAGCGGGTGGAAGGGATTCTTCTTGAACTGGATGAAGCGGATAAACAGATTGCCGAACTCAGCCAGGTTCATGGTTGCTCCTCGCCACACAAGTTATGCTGTTCGCCAATGCTCAAATTGAAAAGCCTATCCACCGTGGAAACACAAAAGACGTAGACGTTCCATGGCGGGCTTCAGACCCCGGCCTCGGCCAACATCAAAGCATCCCCGGCGCGCCGTTTCTGCACCTGCGCCTCGATCAGCCGCTCCACCTCATCACAGGGAAACTCAGCCACATCGCGCCGCTGCCACTTGTCGCGGGCCAGCTCGACGTAGGGTTCGATCAGCCGCCAGTCGTCACCAGGGAAGTTCTTGCGAGTGTTGTCCATGCGGAAGTTGAGCCCGGCGATCCAGTAAATCGGCGACTGCATCAGTTTCAGCCTGCCCCACCCCTCCATGCTGGCGGGCGGCTCGAAGCGCGGATAGCCGTCGACCCCGGCCAGCGCATCCTCATACATCGGCGAGCCGGGATAGGGAGCGTAGTTGTAGATCGAGACCCGCGCATCCGGATCGGTATCGACAATCCAGTCGATCA
>AASF01000530.1 GCA_000168735.1 Candidatus Endoriftia persephone str. Hot96_1+Hot96_2
AGTTTGAGATAGAGCACCCGGTTACCGCCCACCCGCTGCATCCCCCAGTTCAGATCCACTCCAGGCACCGCATCAGGGAAGGCCGCCTGATCCTGTGGGAGATCTGCAACCTCAGCCTCTGACAGCAGTTGCTCGCCGAGCCAGTGACGCAGGGTTGCCAGTAGTTTTGCGGGGTCGATCGGCTTCGACAGATAGTCGCTCATGCCCGCATCAAGACACTTCTCCCGGTCACCGCTCATGGCATGGGCGGTCATAGCGATGACCGGCAGCTGTTGCAGCTCCGGTTGCTGCCGAATCTGCCGGGTTGTTTCATAACCGTCCATCAGAGGCATCTGCACATCCATCAGCACCAGATCAAACGCGCTCTCCTGCAGCCGCCGCAATGCGGCCCTGCCATCCTCCGCCACCAGCACCAGCAGACCAAAACTCTGTAACAGCTCCAGCGCCACCTGTTGATTGATCGGGTTATCCTCCACCAGCAGTACCTTGCCTTTGAGACGCCCTGGAGTCGCACCGAAGCGGGCAGCTGGTACCGTCTCACGTCCCCGCCCCGACTCTTTGAAGACCGACATGATGGTGTCGAACAACAGTGAGGGGTTCGCCGGCTTGAGCAACACCGCATCCAGACCGGCGGCCTGCGACTGCTGCATCAGTTCCTCCCGGCCGAAGGCGGTAACTAGGATCATCTTCGGCTGCTGCACCAACGCCAGCTCCTGCTTGATGTGCTGCACCGCGTCGATACCGTTGACCGGCGGCATGTGCCAATCCATCAGCACCAGCTGAAACGGCTTCGGCTTGGCCAGACCGACCGCCCCGGCCCCCATCAGGAGTTCGTAGGCCTCCGCCGCGTTGGCGCCGACCTCCACCTCAAAGGAGAAGGAACGCAACATATCTGCCAACACCGTTCGCACCATCGGGTTGTCATCCACCAGCAGTACCCGCATCCCCTGCAGGTCCGGGTCGGGTTCGAACTGACGCGGTTGCTGCTCCGGCTGCAGACCGAACGCCAATTCGAAGCGAAAACAGCTCCCCTCTCCCAGCCGGCTCTCCACTGAGAGTTGCCCCTGCATCAGTTCCACCAGCTGCTTGCAGATACTCAGCCCCAGCCCGGTGCCACCGTAGTGGCGGCTGGTGGAGCCATCCGCCTGAACAAAGGCATCAAACAAATGTGGCAGGCGTTGAGGATCGATGCCGATTCCGCTGTCTCTTATTTCGAAACCGACCCGCACTTGCTGCGCTGAGCG
>AASF01000529.1 GCA_000168735.1 Candidatus Endoriftia persephone str. Hot96_1+Hot96_2
CCTTTATGGCCGCCATGAAAGATCAGGCCATCGTCTGCAACATCGGCCACTTCGACAATGAGATCGACATCGCCGGCGTACAGAAGTATGAGTGGGAGAACATTAAGCCGCAGGTCGACCACATCATCTTCCCTGACGGTAAACGCATTATCATGCTGGCCGAGGGCCGTCTGGTGAACCTGGGCTGCGCCACCGGCCACCCCAGCTTTGTCATGTCCAACTCCTTCACCAACCAAGTGCTGGCGCAGATCGAGCTGTTCACCAAGCCCGAAGAGTACCCGATCGGCGTCTACATCCTGCCGAAGAAGCTGGACGAAGAGGTGGCCCGTCTGCATCTGGATAAGATCGGCGCCAAGCTGACCGTGCTGACCCAGGAGCAGGCCGACTACATCGGCGTTCCCGTGGAAGGTCCCTACAAGGCCGATCACTACCGCTACTGATCCTTCAATCCGATAGGCGACGGCCCGGACCACCTCACCCCGTTTTACAGCGGTGGGAGCAGGCCGGGACGTCGCCGTTTGGCAGGAGTCATCGATGACATCCCAGACAAAAACAGCGCCATCGATTAGCTTCGAACTCTTCCCGCCCAAGACGGGGCAGGGTTTCGAAAACCTCAAGCGCACTATCAGCCAGCTCAACCAGGCCAAACCTGAGTACTTCTCGGTCACCTACGGGGCCGGCGGTTCCACCCAGGAGCGTACCTTTGCCAGCGTCGACTGGCTGCGCGAACAGGGCATAGAGACCGCCCCCCACCTCTCCTGCATCGGCGCCAGCGTCGAGGAGACGGTGGCGATCCTGCAGCACTACCGGGATCAGGGGGTAAACCGCATCG
>AASF01000528.1 GCA_000168735.1 Candidatus Endoriftia persephone str. Hot96_1+Hot96_2
GGCGGCACCAGCATTCATCTGCCGCCCCCGCCCCGCATCCGTTGCCACAATCCTAACCCCGTGGGCGCTGGCGATCGACAGGGTCGAATCCCGGCGAACCGCCATCGGCTAGGATCAGTTCCAGTTCAATATCCTGCTGTCGCCACAACTGCTTCAGTAACAGCGGCAGGGCATCTTCCTCATCGATAGCTGGGATGATGACACTGAGTTGAGAAGCGCTAGAGATCATAAAAAAGCGCGACCATAGCAACTTGATTCAAGATGGCACGATGATCCCACGGGGATTGCTGGAAACGTTGGGCATCGGCTTCTACAACCACCTCCTCCATGCGTTCCATGTTCTTTCTCTGCGCTTGCATCAGACCATTAATATAGTGTGTGGCCAAATGAAATACGGACCTTGTCTTGTTCGTGAAATGTCATTTGAAACAGTATTGAAAATCTTAGAATCGCCCCACAATGCAATTTATTATATTTATACGCCCATTAGATAACTAAGATGACCTTGGCAATTCTCATTTGATGCTTTTCCTTTCATTGCTTGGCAGATAATTCATGCCATATATTTTATATTTTTCAATCAGTTATTTTTAGGTCCAGTCAGACAAAGTAATCCTAAAGTATTGCCTCTTCCCGCCGAATATCGATGTATTCGATATTTTTTAACTAATCGATATCTCTGACGCCGAGGCGGCATGCAGCCGGGCCCCGTTCAAACGCACTCAAAAGAAGGCTGAACCATGAAAAGACTGATCGGCAGCTTCATCCAACACTCCCTGGATCTGGTGGGAATCAAGCGCATCCGCAGCCAGTTGCTAACGCTCAATGTCCTGCTGATCGCCTTTGGTCTGTTTTCGATTGCATCCATTTACTGGAGCCTCGACAGTGACGCCGCTGCCATCAACATCGCCGGCCGCCAGCGCATGTTGAGCCAGCGAGTGGCTAAGGAGGCGTTGATGGTGGTCCAGGGGGTGGAACCGCTGGCGGTGGTACAGAAAACCCTGGCACTGTTCGAGGATTCCCAGCACCGACTGCTCCTAGGAGATCCTGAAGCAGGCATCACCCCGCCAATGAACGAGGCTATCCGGCAACAGTTGGCAAAGACCAGCCGACTCTGGTCGGCCTACCGGCGGCACTTGGAGGCCTATCT
>AASF01000527.1 GCA_000168735.1 Candidatus Endoriftia persephone str. Hot96_1+Hot96_2
TCCAGTCGTGGTGCGGGGCATTCTGGGCTGCGGGGTGGAGCCGATGGTGTTGTCCCGTGATCCAGCCGAAGCGGGCATCGCTGCAGCGATGCATCTGCGCCAGCTGACGCCCAGGCTAAAGGGCGGCAACTAAAACTTGGCCCGCCAAAGNCAAATTGGCCCATCTCGATATATTCCAATACCAGATAAGCCTGCCCAGAGGCGACGCCGTGACAGATCGGGCGCGGCACCCGAAGCGTATCGCTGGCTGCCAGCGCCTTGCAGACCGTCAGCCTCCGCCTCGAACATGGCGATCAGGGAGGCGCTATTGAGTTTGAGAAAAAAGCTGCGCTCGCCGTCGCGCAGCCGTTGCGTAGTGTTGATACAGCCTCCGCCGATACCATTCGGCGGCAGCGGATCGAAGGCTTCACCTGTGACCTGGGCGATTCTGTTCTGCAAATCTGCTGCCAGGCTGACATCAATCACCTCAAAAGTGCGCGATTAACAGATTGAAAAAACCACCACGNGAGCACTTTTGTGTGCTCTCCTCGCTGGCAGCAGAAGCATATTCCCACAGGGGTCATAAGTTGTCTAAACAACAACAAGATAGGGAACGCAGCCGAATACGCCTTGAGGATCGGAT
>AASF01000526.1 GCA_000168735.1 Candidatus Endoriftia persephone str. Hot96_1+Hot96_2
CCAGAGCTTTCTCTGAACCGTCGGCGAACAGCAAGGTCAGCGGAATCCGCTCACCAGGAACCAGCTTCTGCTTCAGACCGATCAACATCACATGCAGACCACCCGGCTGCAGCGCAACCTGCTTGCCCGCCGGCAGATCAATCTTCTCCACCGGCCGCATCCGCATCATGCCGCCCTCCATGGTGTGAGTATGCAGCTCAACCACCTTGGCCACCGGACTCCTCGCCCCAACCAAAGCGCTGTCTACACTGCCATGGTTTGTGAGACGCAAAAAGCTGGCAGAGTTGGGCTGGCCTGGTGGCACCCCCCGTACATAGGGGTCCTCGACCTCGACCTGATCCGCTACGGAACCGGCCCATGCAGCGGCACAGACCATCAGAAAAACAAGGCTCACGACTGTTCTGAAAATATTCACGATGACTCCTGAGAATAACGGCCACTGCCGGGAAGGGAGCGGCAATCATATGTATTTGAACCCGATTCGCCGAGGCATAATCCCCCGGCTGTTACTGGGCACATGATAAACATCAAGCACCCATCAGAGGAACTGTCACGCCCCCAAACGCACCTTTCCGCTATTTTTTATGGCATTTGCCCTGCAATTCAGGCAAATGGCCGATCCATCAGACAAAAAAAAGGGCAAAGATCTTCATCTTCGCCCCTCTATCGCGGGCTTGCCGGCCGGACTCCAATAAGGCGTGCCAGCCAACAGCATCACTGCTGCCTTACAGGCTGGAGAGCCAGTTGGCGATCTCGCGCGCCTCAGCCTCGCTGACCGTGGCCATGATGCCCTTCATCGCAGCAGTCTGACCGTTATTACGCTTGCCAGACTTGATATCCATCATCTGGTTGAAGGCGTAGTCGGCGTTCTGACCAGCCAGCTTGGGATAGACCGGCATGATCGGGGTCTTGGCATCCTGACCGTGGCAGGAGAAACAGGTCTTAGCCTTGAACAGGGCTGCACCATCAGCGGCCGCATTGCCAACCACGCCCAGGGACAAGGGCAGCGACACTCAGAGACAGCGCCAGAGCTTTCATTTTCATCATCGGTAAAAGAACCTCGTGTTTCAGTTTGAGAGAGATCTGCCTGTTTACAGGGATGAGTTCGCCTCGTCCCATCGGCTCGACGGGGCAGTATATTACCACCAGATAAGATGTCCACTTAAAAGAGATTTATCAATTCATCAACCACAGCATGGGATTTCTGGCGGGCTCAATGCCCCCCTTTATCCGCCATGTGTGAGAGGTAGAGGGCCAACCCAAGCAGCGCGATCCCCCCAGCAAACTGCAGCAGATCCATTGGCGTGTTAAAACTCATGCTCAGGGCAAACTCAAAATAGCGCACCACCAGGATCATCATCACCACCTTG
>AASF01000525.1 GCA_000168735.1 Candidatus Endoriftia persephone str. Hot96_1+Hot96_2
GCCCTTCATGGAACAGTGAGATAATTCAGCAGCACAAACCATGCTCAATCAGTGCCTGCAGGCGGTCCCCAAGCACAGGGAGCTCCAGCTTTTGAAGAAGCGGCTGCAATCGAAATAAGTAAGCATATTCAGATAACGCAACCGATCTATCATCAGATACTTCAATTCAGAGCGCTGATTGAGCAACTTGGTGAGAGCTGGCTCGACATCTACCTCACCAGCCCAATCTGGCGCTTCGCCCTCTCGACCGGATTATGCGGCGAGGCCGCCTGGTGCGGCATCCTGATGCCCAGCGTGGACCGTGTCGGACGCTACTTCCCCCTCACAGTGGCAGCCCCGCTAGAATCAGGTGGCAATCTGACCGCCCTGCTGCATGACGACAGCCGGTGGTTTTCACGCTGCGAGAAGCTGGCACTGAGCTCGCTGGCGGAAGAGATCCCCCTGGAGGGTTTCGATCAGGCCCTGATCGATCTGCCGCCACCGGTGATCCCCCCTCGTCCTGGGGCAGTCAGCGTCGGTGGCATGGGTCGGTCGGCCTGGCAGTTCGAACTTCCCTCTCTCGAATCCGTCTCCCCGGTGACCGCCGTCCTGAACCAGACCCTTTTAGAACGGGCCTTTCCCGACTACAGCCTCTGGTGGAGCGAGGGCTCGGAACGGGTTCGTCCCTCCCTGCTGGTCACCGA
>AASF01000524.1 GCA_000168735.1 Candidatus Endoriftia persephone str. Hot96_1+Hot96_2
GATCCGGTGGTGGTCGACAAGCTGGCCCGGGATGGTTTCGATATGGTCTATGGGGCGCGCCCGCTGCGGCGTGAGGTGGAACGGCAGTTGGAGAACCCGTTGGCGATGAAGATCGTGAAGGGGGAGTGTATCGCCGGAAACCGGGTGCAGGTGCTGTTACAGGATCAGACCGTGGTGTTTCAGATCGAATAACAGGGCGGACAGGAGCAAGGCGGAGATGGGGGCCAAACCCTTACGTCTCCCCATAGAGCGTCACAGTCACCCGCCGCCGATGGGGATGGGTGCGGTGCTCCCACAGATAGATCCCCTGCCAGGTACCGAGCCCAGTGGCGGCCGTCGATGATCGGAAAGCTCATGTCCATCTTGGTGAGGATCGAGCGCACATGGGCGGCCATGTCATCTGGACCCTCCTGGGTGTGATCGAAGAGCGGGTCGCCGTCTGGCACCAGCCGTGCCATGAAATGCTCCAGGTCGCTGCGTACCGTCGGGTCGGCATTCTCGCAGAGGATCAGTGAGGCGCTGGTGTGGTGCAGGAAGAGCTGGCAGATACCGGTTCTGATCCCCGCCTGGCGGATGATCTGCTCCACCTCGTGGGTGATGTTAAAGCTGCCGCGGCCGCGGCTGTCGAACTGCAGGGTCTCCTGGTGCACCATCTTTTGACTCTCTCCACTGATCTGGCATGCT
>AASF01000523.1 GCA_000168735.1 Candidatus Endoriftia persephone str. Hot96_1+Hot96_2
CCTTAGCTTTGCGTTAAGCAGGTGTTTTCTTTGACTTCACGATTCTCTTCTTTGTCATAATCTTTCTCCTTAGCCCCCATTGATTGGCCGCATGGATTTACTGGCCTGAGCATTCCGCTCATACCACACACGGTAGATCTCATCGGACCAGTGGGTCTGCACCCAGGCCAGAATGTCGTCGATCTGCTGATTGTTCAGTTTGTCGGCAAAGCCCGGCATGGTCCCGCCAAGAGGAATACCTCCCCGTTGCACGGTTCGATGCAAAACGGATAACGGGTGGTGCCAGGTGTGTGCGGTACCGTTTAATGGCGGCGGAGGATACTTGCCCTCAGCATCGGGTTCTTTCCAGTTCGGTGTACCTGAGGCATCCGACTTATGACAGCTGGCACAATTTGTCTGGAACAGTACATTGCCTCTTGCAACCTGCTCTTGGTTGTACCAACGCTGGACGGACGGAGACACCGGTGGCGATGCGACTTGTTTATCGACGCTGGCCGTCGCGTTTTGCTGGTCACTGCAACCGGCGAGCCCAATCAGGCTGGACAGCAACAGCACACCCAATAATCGTTTCTTCATGTTTCAGACTCCCTTCGGTTTCATCCCACCCGGCCTTCCTCTGGGCCGGTGAAAAG
>AASF01000522.1 GCA_000168735.1 Candidatus Endoriftia persephone str. Hot96_1+Hot96_2
GCTTTTATGCCAGCAATCTTAGCCAATGCATAAGGCTCATTGGTAGGCTCCAACACACCTGTCAACAATGCATCTTCTCTCATTGGCTGCACTATCGCTCGAGGATAGATGCAGGAACTTCCCAGGAAAAGCAACCGCTTCACTCCCGACCGGTAAGCTCCATCCACCACATTTGCTTCGATCATCAAATTTTCGTATATAAATTCTGCCGGGTAGGTATTATTTGCATGTATCCCTCCGACCTTAGCCGCCGCAAGAATCACATACTCAGGCTCCTCTTCAGAAAAAAATCCACGAACCTGTGCCTGATTCACCAAGTCCAGTTCCTTGTGGGTACGGGTCAGAAGATTGGAAAACCCACGGTTCTCAAGATAACGTACAATCGCGGAACCAACAAGGCCACGGTGGCCTGCAATATAAATCTTACTACTCCTATCCATTAAATACCCTTATAAATCTCAAATTTCTTAAGTCATAAGACGATTGATTTCCGACTCAAAGC
>AASF01000521.1 GCA_000168735.1 Candidatus Endoriftia persephone str. Hot96_1+Hot96_2
TGATCAGGATGGCATGGCTCAGTGATGATCTGCTTTGGGTCATTGTCGTAAAGGTTTGGTTACTGCTGGGTAGGGGGGGCTCTGAGAAATCGAATGCGATGGATTGGGCGTCAAAATGCGTCGATTTGCGGCCAAAGATGCGAGTTCATGATTTGCTCGGAGACTCCACAGGTTTCTTTGAAGTCGTGGTGGGAATGCGGGAAGGTGCCGCTCCCTCTGGCGTTAATGATAATGATTCTTACTCGTAATTCAAGGAGACCCCATGCCGTCGCTGTTCCAACGACTATCGAGCGGGGCACACTATCGGCGTCTGGATTGGGCTAAGGTCTCGATGATTGCGCAGCGATCCTGACCATTGATGTTCTCGCGGCAGGCGTCGATCAGTTTGGCCAGTTCCCCCTGCATGGCGGTCAGGTCTCTGATCCGGCGTGTGATGTCGGCATGTTTATTTTCCGCGATCATGCGCGCCTCTTCGCACTCCCGGTGTTTCAGGGAGAGTAGGTCAGCAATCTCACTGAGGTTGAATCCCAGGTCCTGGGCGCGTTTGATGAAGCGAATCCGCTTCGATCGTGGTTGCCGGATAGTGCCGGTAACCCTGGATTGGCTTGACTGGCTCGTCGATCAGGCCGATGCGCTGGTAGTAGCGGATGGTCTCGATATTGACGCCTGCGGCCCTGGCCAATCTGCCGATGGTCAGTTGTTCGGTCACTGGAGATACCTTTGTTCAGGGGGGGAGTCAGACTGGCAGTGGCCTCCGTCCCTGCAAGTCTACCCTGCACAACAAGATAGCTGTTTAACATCCTTGCTGAAGGTCTGGGCGCAGAGCTTGAGCCCTTCGACCAGAGTCAGGTAGGGGAACAGTTGATCCGCCAGCGCCTGCACCGTCATCCGGTTGCGGATCGCCAGCACTGCGGTCTGGATCATCTCCCCCGCCTCGGGGGCGAGGATCTGGGCGCCGATCAGTCGGCCACTCTTTTTTTCCACAACCAGCTTGATGAAGCCAGCGGTCTCAAAATG
>AASF01000520.1 GCA_000168735.1 Candidatus Endoriftia persephone str. Hot96_1+Hot96_2
GATCACCCAAGGATCGAAGTTGACACCGAGCAGGTCGATGCCAAACAACGAGCCGCTGCCGAGGATCTCACGGATGCTGCCCAGGCACCAGCATCGCGAACAGGAAGCCACCGGCCATGCCGATCGCATCCATTACCGCAAATCGCACGCTGTGCTTGCCAGCGAACGCCTCCTGGCGACCAAGGATCATGCAGTTGGCAACGATCAGCGGGATAAAGGCCCCCAGCTCTTTGTGGATCGCCGGCACCAGCGCCAGCAGGGTGTAGTCGATCACCGTGACAAAGGTGGCGATGATGATGATATAGAGGGAGATCCGCACCTGTTTCGGGATCAGGTTGCGAAACAGCGAAACCAGTGCGCTGGAGCCGACCAGCACAAACAGTGTCGCCAGCCCCATCGTCATGGCGTTGATTGCCGAGTTGGTCACCGCCAGCATCGGGCACATTCCCAGCACCTGCACGAATACCGGGTTGTCGCGCCAGATGCCCCTTGATCATCTCATC
>AASF01000519.1 GCA_000168735.1 Candidatus Endoriftia persephone str. Hot96_1+Hot96_2
GGCCTTGATCAAAACATTTTAGTTTATTTATATGTGCACCGAGGGTAAGGTCACACCCCAGTGCCCACCATGATGTGGAATCGATAGGCAGAGACCTCGCGGTTTCGCACGCACAATCAACACAATCGACTCGATATGGAGTAGATCAAACCATGGCATTAGACCAAACCAATCGTTATTCAGACCTGAGTCTGACAGAAGACGAGCTGATCGCAAGCGGTGACTACGTACTTTGCGCCTACCTGATGAAGCCAAAGTCCGGCTACGGTTACCTGGAAGCTGCTGCTCACTTTGCAGCTGAGTCCTCCACCGGCACCAACGTGGAAGTCTCTACCACTGATGACTTCACCAAGGGTGTTGACGCGCTGGTCTATGAGATCGATGAAGCCAAAGAGCTGATGAAGATCGCCTACCCCGTTGACTTATTCGATATCAACATCATCGACGGGCGTGCCATGCTGGCATCGTTCCTGACCCTGACCATCGGTAACAACCAGGGTATGGGCGATATCGAATACGCCAAGATGCTCGACTTCTACATGCCACCCAAATACCTGCGCCTGTACGACGGTCCTGCGGTCAACATCCAGGATATGTGGCGCATTCTGGGGCGTCCAATTGAGAATGGTGGTTACATCGCCGGCACCATCATCAAACCCAAACTGGGCCTGCGTCCCGAGCCCTTTGCTGAAGCGGCATACCAGTTCTG
>AASF01000518.1 GCA_000168735.1 Candidatus Endoriftia persephone str. Hot96_1+Hot96_2
TTGATCACCGGCACCTGGCTCGGCATCACGCTCTATCGCCGCCTCGACGATCACAACTACCGCCGGCTGACCTTTCTGCTGGTGCTAGCGATGGGGCTGCTGATGAGCGCAGGCGCTATCGAGATGCTCTATCAGAGGTGATTTGACCCGATCAGCTGTTGGATCGCACTGGCCGCCTCGCTTCCCTGGTTGCTGGTAAAGCTGCAGTGACTCCATCGCGATCCGCTCCCAGTGTGCCTGCCCCATGCGGGCGACCACCGGCAGCGGCTCCGTGCCCCCCGCACTGCGCCACTCCTCATAGGCCTTGAGCGCACCAGGAAAAAGCTCCCGACGCATCCCGCCGAGGTTGCCGAACCAGAAGTGGATCGAGGCCGCCTGCCCCTGCGCGATCAGACCCGGCAGGCTGCTGCTGCAGTCGGACCAGTGGTCCCGCACCGAACGCAGCATCAGTTCCGCCGGGGTGAAACTGAGTGCCATCAGCATCTCACCCCATGACTCGCCCAGCGCCTCGGCGACCCGGCACTCCCCCTGCTCATGCAAAAGGAGCATCTCGATCTCGCATTCCACCATTGCATCCAGTGAGGACTCCAGTTCCTGCTCGAAATCGTAGCAGGCGAAGGCGCGGCCGACGGCATTGTCGGGTCGGTGCCAGCGCCAGCTCTCCAGCTTCTCCCACAATA
>AASF01000517.1 GCA_000168735.1 Candidatus Endoriftia persephone str. Hot96_1+Hot96_2
GATCACGGTGAGTCTAATCGAGGCCTTCCTGATCCTGCCCAACCACCGTGAATCACTCGCTGGCGCATATGAAGAGCGGCACACCAAACCGCTTCCGCCAAGCCTTTGAACGGGGCTTCGATCGGCTGCGCGAACGCTGGTTTGGACCGACCCTCGACCGGGCCATCCACAATCGCTATCTGACCCTCGGTATCGTGCTGATGCTGCTGCTCTTCTCGGTGGCGGTGCCGGTCGGCGGCGGGCTCAAGTTTGTCGGCTTCCCCGATATGGATGGCGACTTGGTGGAGGCCCGCATCCTGCTGCCCCAGGGCACGCCGCTGGTGCGCACTGAGCAGGTTGTGTGCACAGATCGAGGGTGCGCTGCAGCGGGTCAATGCCCACTTCATGCCACGTCAGCCGCAGCAGCAGGATCTGGTGCAGAATGTCACCGTGATCTACGGGCAGAACCCGGATGCCTTCGAGACCGGCCCCCATGTGGGCCGGATCGTCACCGACCTGCTCAGCGCCGAGATACGCGACGCCCCGCTGGATGAGTTCATCCAGCTCTGGCGCGAGGAGGCCGGGCTGCTGGCCGACGTGATCTCTCTGAAATTTACCGAGCCGGTCATCGGACCCGGTGGCCGCCCATCGACCT
>AASF01000516.1 GCA_000168735.1 Candidatus Endoriftia persephone str. Hot96_1+Hot96_2
GATCAGCGCGGTGAACAGAGGCACGATGCCGATGGCGCCCCACCGAGTTGATCGGGTCACTCAGTGACAAAGCCCCATACCAGCAGTGCGATGCGCACGATAAGGCGCAGAATGCGGTCGATACCGCCAACGTTTTTGGTCATGGTTTGATCTCCGGGTTTGCGTTGCGTCGGACAGTGAGGGGATGCATCGATCGAAACGAATCCATTGCACCTCCAATGTGCTGCCCATCATAAACACAGAGGTGGGCAAACTATGTGACTTAGTCACATTGATAAGGTCACTGTTCTTGTGCCTTTTCTTCCAGTGCTTTCAAATCGCTGAGATCGATGTGACCACGGCTGGCGTGGATCATGCCGCGACTCTCGAACTCTTTGAGGATGCGGCTGACCACTTCGCGGGAGGTGCCGAGATCAGAGGCGATCTCCTGGTGTGTCAGGTGGATCTGTCGGCTGTTGCCGGAGGTGGCGCGCTTTAGCAGCAGCGAGGCGATGCGTCGGTCGACCCGCTGGAAGGCGATGGCTTCGATGATGCTGATGACATCCCCAAGCCGCTCAGAGACCAGGCCAAATAGGTAGGCGCGCCAAGGTGGATAACGCTCCATTCACTGCTGGATCTCGGCGGCGGGGATGAACACGGCCTCCAGCGCCTCCTCGCAGACGGGAAACGCTGGGAAGGGACGCTGGGTGATGATAC
>AASF01000515.1 GCA_000168735.1 Candidatus Endoriftia persephone str. Hot96_1+Hot96_2
CCCTTGATCACCCCCTGCTTGCTGAACATGTAGGCCACCGAGCCGTCGGTTCCCAGGTTGCCGCCCAGCTTGGAGAAGGCGTGGCGCACCTCCGAGGCGGTGCGATTGCGGTTGTCAGTCATGCAATCGACAATCACCGCCGCGCCGCCCGGGCCGTAACCCTCGTAGCGCAACTCATCGTAGTTCTCGCCTTCACCCGCGCCGGCACCGCGTTTCACCGCCCGGTCGATGGTGTCCTTCGGCATATTGGCACCCAGACCCTTATCGACGGCTAGACGCAGGCGCGGGTTGGCGCCAATGTCGCCACCGCCCATGCGCGCCGCCACGGTGATCTCACGGATCAGTTTGGTCCAGATCTTGCCGCGCTTTTTGTCATTAGCGGCTTTCTTGTGTTTGATGTTGGCCCATTTACTGTGTCCAGCCATGGATTACCTCGTTTCTGTTGGAGAGCTGATGGCAGTGGCGTCGGCAGCAGCCCGGCAGCCAGCTTTGAGAATGGCCGCTGCGCCTTGCGCAAAGCCCGCGTTACTCAGCCAGGATAGTTCGCCTGGCCCGAAAAACTCCCGATTCTAACACTCCCCAGCAGCAGCCGGAACTCTCCTGCGAGTTGAATTCCGTCGCCTCTCC
>AASF01000514.1 GCA_000168735.1 Candidatus Endoriftia persephone str. Hot96_1+Hot96_2
GATCAGCGCCTTCGCTTGAGGCGCCCGGCCCAGCACTAGCGCCAGGCGCGCCACCACCCCGCCGGCGGAGTGGCCGATCAGGACCATAGGCTCACCAGGGTATCTCGCCGCCAGCAGCGCCAGCTCCCGCGCCAACAGCTCTGCCTGCAGCGCCAGCGGCGCCAGGGAGGGCAGATCCACTGCATATTTGCAGATCACCCTTTGCCGGACCAACAGCACCATAGATCCCTTCAGGCCTGACAACTCCACCCGGTTGCCAGCCATGCTGCGCCAGCACCGCGCTCACGCCGCTGCGCTGCCATGAGGCGGCACTGCCCAGATAGCCGTGCACCAACACCAGTAAATCCGCGTTGACCGGAATGCTCTGCAGGCCCAGCAACATCAGGGTAAAGATCTGAATCAGTCGTCTCATTGTCTTTCTCCTTCGATCAGTAACAGCTGAGCCGCCTCAGGCCATGCTCTGGTAGTAGAGATTCTGTGGGTGCTGCGCCTCGGTAAAGAAGTGGTAGCGCTCTAGGATCAGCCCCAGGTACTGCACAGCAAAAGCCGCCAGCGGCAGGGTCGCCGACTCTATTGCATAGGAGAAGCACTATCAATACCACCGGCATC
>AASF01000513.1 GCA_000168735.1 Candidatus Endoriftia persephone str. Hot96_1+Hot96_2
TCACCTTCGAGCCCCAGCCGCGGGAGTTTTTCACCCCGGGTGCCGCCCCGGCGCGCCTCACCCGACTGCGTGAAAAACTGCAGGCGATGTATGAGGCCGGCATCGAGCGGGTGGTGATTCTCGAGTTCAACCGCAAATTCTCCGTCATGCCGGCGCGGGAGTTTGTCATCGAGCTGCTGATCCAGGGGCTTGGTGTGCGTTTTCTCTCAGTGGGCGATGACTTCCGCTTCGGCCTTGGTCGCGCGGGGGATTTCCACCTGCTGCAGGCGATGGGCAGCGAGCACGGTTTCGAGGTAGAGAATATGAACACCTTTAAGCTGGATGCCGACCGGGTCAGCAGTACCCGTATCCGCGAGCTGCTCAGCCGCGGTGATCTGGATCGCGCCGCTGCCTGCCTGGGTCGACCCTACCGCATCTGCGGCCGGGTGGCGCACGGTGACAAGCGCGGCCGCACCATCGGTTTTCCCACCATGAATGTCGACCTGCACCGCCACGTTAGCCCGTTGCGTGGGGTGTTCGCAGTGCGGGTGCATGGCCTGGCTGAGGGTGTGCTGCCCGGTGTCGCCAATATCGGTACTCGTCCGACGGTGTGTGGCGACCCCCGCTATCTGTTGGAAGTCCATCTGTTCGATTTCAACCGTGTCGTCTACGGTGAGCATCTGCAGGTGGAGTTTGTGCACAAGCTGCGCGACGAGAAGAAGTTCGGCTCCTTTGAGGAGCTGCGGGCGCAGATTCTGGAGGATGCGCGGCTAGGCAGAGAGTGGCTCAATGTCCCCCAGTCGCAGCCGGCCTGAGCCGGTTCGCGGGCGGCTGCTAGTCCACCTGCTATAGATCAGGGCTTTACGCCCCGGCCGCGTTTGCGGTTCAATACGGCTCTTTTGTTTATTATCGGGCAGGCATCCCTCCGTGCTCGACTACAAGCAGACTCTCAATCTCCCCAAAACCGCCTTT
>AASF01000512.1 GCA_000168735.1 Candidatus Endoriftia persephone str. Hot96_1+Hot96_2
GATCAGCGCCCCGAGCACCTGCTCGATGAGGTTGCCGTCCTCCTCCTCAGTGAAGGTGATGTTGAACAGGTGGGTTGGCCCCTTCGCGCCGGGTTGATGACGCTCGGGGGAGCTGGCCTGAAAGACATAGAGACCAACGTTGATACCATCTACCGTGTCAGAACCGACCACCCCCCCGAGTGGGACGGCGATATCCTCGATCTGATCCTCTTTGCCGTAGTAGATGGCCCCTTCGTAGAGTCTGGGGTCTTTGTTGGCAGTGGGCGCCTTGCTCTCTTCCGCTCGTACTCCCGCCAGACAACCGAATAACAGGAGAGAGAGAGTGAATAGCCGTATGGGTTTTGCTGACTGCATCTTTATTCCACCAGAACATCGGGTTGTTCAAGACCGACGACGACGACGGTGATGTGATCA
>AASF01000511.1 GCA_000168735.1 Candidatus Endoriftia persephone str. Hot96_1+Hot96_2
TCATGGCGCCGATCCCGCTGACGGTGATCGGCATCCTGCCGGGTCATGCACTGATGAATGCGCAGTTCACCGCCACCTCGATGATCGGCATGATCGCGCTGGCGTGGCATTCATTGTGCGTAACTCGATCCTGCTGGTGGATTTCATCAATCAGCAGGTGCGGGAAGGGATGGTACTGGAGTGCGTGCGGTGGTGCGCTCGTGCGGCGGTGCGCGCCAAGCCGATCGCACTCACCGCGCTGGCAGCAATGGCCGGTGGCCTCTTCATCCTTGACGACCCGATCTTTTCGGGGCTGGCGGTATCGCTGATCTTCGGCCTCTTCGTCTCCACCCTGTTGACCCTGGTGGTAATCCCGGTGGTCTACTATGCGGCGATGCGTAACCGGGTCGAGATGCTGCGTGCCGAGGCCTGAGTGGGGCTGTTAAGTGCGATAGTTCGTGACTCGAGGGTAGCTCGCCCTCGGGTCGCCCTTCGCTTGCTGACTGATGTCGTTGTTGCCCCTGCCATTCTGCATGTGACGCCCTTATTCAAGCCTCAACATTTAGTGAGCTCTGCCGATGAGGTCTGAACGGAAGGAACTATCTTCCAGCCGCAGAACCCGCTGTGGCAGGTTGCCACTGGACATAGAGACAGTCTCATGCAACAGCTGTTATCCCGATCTATCACCATCTCTGTTTTGTTTGTGTCGCTGCTCGCTTGGGGCTTGAGCGGTGCAGCAAT
>AASF01000510.1 GCA_000168735.1 Candidatus Endoriftia persephone str. Hot96_1+Hot96_2
CCTTGATCAGTGGCACCGGGCGGGGCCTGAAAAGACAGTTGCCGGACATCACCGGCCTGGCCGGCAAGACCCGGCACCACCGACGAGCAGCGCGACAGCTGGTTCGCCGGCTTTGATGGCAGGCGGGCGGCGGTGGTCTGGGTCGGCCGGGATGACAACGGCCGCACCGGGCTGACCGGCGCCAGCGGCGCGATGCGGGTTCTGGGGCGATCTGATGAAACCGCCATCGGCACCACCCCGCTGGATGATCGCCTGCCGAGCGGGGTGCGGTGGGTGGCAATCGACCCGGCCAGCAGCCTGCTGAGCGGTAGCGGCTGTGGTGCATCCCGTCAATGGCCGTTCATCGCCGGCAGTGAGCCGACTCGCTCAGCGCCCTGCGCTGGCGGCGCCGAGGCGGCGGGTACCGA
Source organism: Candidatus Endoriftia persephone str. Hot96_1+Hot96_2 (assembly GCA_000168735.1). GTDB lineage: Bacteria > Pseudomonadota > Gammaproteobacteria > Chromatiales > Chromatiaceae > Endoriftia > Endoriftia persephonae. The sequence goes on from AASF01000510.1 coordinate 408, forward strand.
AGACCCCTTTGCCTGGTTCCAGCAATTGTTTGATTGAGAAAGACCCGCTAGGCCAAGTGCCTGCTGCCCCACATTCCGCTACAATCGGGCCGATCATCGCAACCAGACAGGGGTTATGGCTTGAGCGTTTACGCCGCCGACAAACTGATCGCCCAGGCGCGCCTGCTCGCCGCTGAATACCGTCGCACCATGGGCAAGCCGCTGCCGGGAATCAGCAGCGAGATCGCCGAGCACGATGCGGTCAAGCTGCTGCGGCTGGAGCCGCGTCCGGAAGGGGCGAGCGGCTACGATGCGGTGGACCCGGCGCGGGACGGGCTGCGCATCCAGATCAAGTCACGCACC
>AASF01000509.1 GCA_000168735.1 Candidatus Endoriftia persephone str. Hot96_1+Hot96_2
TGATCATCAGGATCACATCCCCCTCCTGAATACCGGCAACCCGAGCGGCCTCGCCAGTTACCGAATCGACCATCACCCCCTGATAGGGCGGTACTGCCAGCTCACTGCGCTGCTCACGGCTCAGATCGGAGACCATCAGCCCGAGACGATTCGACATCACCTTGGGCGCATGGGTCTCGGCCAGCTCGATCGCATCTTCCGCGGGCAGCTCACCGATCTGGACCATTACCTCGAGGGTGCGACCGCCGCGCTGCACGGTCACAGCCACAGGGCGATCAATCGGGCTAGCGCCCACCAGCGGCGGCAGATCTGAGGAGCTCTTCAGCTTGGTGCCGTTATAGCTGAGGATCACGTCGCCCACCTGCAGGCCCGCTTTGGAAGCGGGGCTGCCGGGCAGTACCCGTGCAACCAGAGCGCCTTGGGGGTGTTGCATGCCCAAAGCTCTCGGCCAGATCGCGAGTAACATCCTGGATCAACACCCCGAGCCAGCCGCGACTGACCCGACCTTTGCTCTTCAGCTGCTCGGCTACGTTCATCGCCACCTCGATGGGGATGGCAAAAGACAGTCCCATGAAACCACCAGAGCGGCTGTAGATCTGTGAGTTGACCCCCACCACCTCGCCATCCAGGTTGATC
>AASF01000508.1 GCA_000168735.1 Candidatus Endoriftia persephone str. Hot96_1+Hot96_2
TCATTGCAGACTACATCAGTGCAGTACTTGAAGGGAGCAACAGCTCCTCGGCAGTAAGCAGTTCTTCTGGCAGCAACAGCAGTAGCAGTAGCAGTAGCAGTAGCAGTAGCAGTAGCAGTAGCAGTAGCAGTAGCAGTAGCAGTAGCAGTAGCAGTAGCAGTAGCAGTAATTCTGCAACCACCACGAACAGCAGTTCAAGCGACGGTTCAGATCTCTACGCCCAGCAGTGTGGCCTCCTGCCCATGGCAGCGACCCAGCCAATGGACGTCGCAACATCTCTCGCGGCACCTCCGCTTCTGCGACCACCCGTGAACACAGCTTTGTCGATGAGATTGATGCTCAGGCTATCGCGACCTACATCAGCACAGTGCTTGAAGCCAACAACAGCTCCTCTGGTAGTAGCGAAACCACGGCAACAACCTCCAGCGGTGGCTCAAGTGGCAACAGTTCAGCGCAGGGTGAAGCACTTTATGCCGAGCAGTGTGCCTCCTGCCATGGCAGCGACCCGGCCAATGGACGTCGCAAAATCTCTCGCGGCACCTCTGCTTCTGTAACCACCCGCAAACACAGCTTTGTCGATAAGAGTGATGCTCAGGCCATTGCCATCTATCTTAACGAGGTGCTTTAGCAATAAGGTGTCGCGAAGTTGCGAAGCAAGCCTACACTAGCAGGGCAACAACAAAAATCTGTAGTTAAA
>AASF01000507.1 GCA_000168735.1 Candidatus Endoriftia persephone str. Hot96_1+Hot96_2
GCCCTTGATCCGCATGTTCGACTTCGGCGTGAAGGATGTGGCGATCACGGTGGTCTCCTATCCGAGTCGACTTTCTCCCCTCATGACGAGGGCTGTCGTCTGGCTGCTATCTGCTGTCGCTGTATCAGCCTTGGTGCGCAGGCACAGGCGCAGTGGCTGCAACGCAGCGCCGATATCATGGGGACCCGGGTCGTGATCCAGCTCTGGAGCGAGTCGGTGGGTTCTGGCGATGTGGCGATCGAGGCGGTATTGGAGGAGCTGCGTCGGATCGATCGGGCGATGAGTCCGTTTCGTTCCGACAGTGAGCTGTCACGGGTCAACCAGCAGGCGGCCCAGTGTGCGGTGGTTATCAGCGATGAGCTATATGGGGTGCTGGCGCGGGCGCAGCAGATCTCGGAGCTAAGTGACGGGGCCTTCGATATCCCCTTTGCCAGTGTGGGGCATAGATACGATTATCGACGCGGCATCAGGCCCAGAGAGCAGAAACTCGAACAGCTGCTGCCGATGATCGACTATCAACATCTAGTGCTGACTCCAGATCCTCCCCGTCTGGCATTTGCTCGACCGGGGGTGCGCATTGACCTGGGCGGTATCGCCAAGGGCTATGCGGTGGATCGGGGCATCGCCATCCTGCAGCAGCACGGCATCGAACATGCGCTGCTCAGCGCTGGCGGTGATAGCCGTTTTCTCGGCGACCGGCGTGGCCGCCTTTGGCGGGTGGGGGTGCGCGACCCCGATGATAAGGCGGGTATCAGGACGCTGTTGCCGTTGAGCAATACGGCACTCTCCAACTCCGGTGATTATGAGCGCTTCTTCATCCAG
>AASF01000506.1 GCA_000168735.1 Candidatus Endoriftia persephone str. Hot96_1+Hot96_2
CTTCTGATTGCTTCTGGGTTGGCTGAATCAAAGCAACGAACAATTCATTGGATGCTGAGGGTTGTTATATGGTTAGTAAACTCAACGGATATACCCCTAAATATACAGTTCCTTATCTCTTGATCAGTTAACGGTGAGCCACCTGTGTTAAGTCGATTGAATAATTCATAACGCATATCGTAGTTGCTATCCCATTTGACAACTTCAAGCGCGGCAAACAGATCGCTTTATATTTAGTTGGTATTTTATAGGTAAATCAGATACTTTTAGGCCTTGAAGTGCCTCAACGACATCTCCGGATTCCAGCTCCCAGCCATTTTTTTGGGGCGTATGTTTTAACATTCCAAAGAACGACAGGATTGTTGAAAGACGCTGAAGCCCATCTACTATCTCCCATTTACCATCTGGGTCTTCAGCAACAAATATTGATGGTATTGGAATGCCGAGCAACAACGATTCAATAAATCGCGTCATCTGATGATTATCCCAACGAAATAGACGCTGAAATTCCGGGTCTATAACCAACTCATCGTTTGAATACATATTCATTAATTCACCAAACGACATATCGAGCCTGTCAGAAGAAAGACTGTTTCTACCATTTAAAATTTCTTTTTCCAATTCGCTCATTCTTTTTCCTCAAGAAGTGATTGGTTTCTTCGCATAACGTTTTGCTAAGGGGCCCGCCGGGATGATTGCGATGTGCCTTGAATTTGCATTGAACTTTCCCGATACGTTGTTCTTGAATTCAGCTTTGTCCCAGGCGGGTCCGCTTTAGCTCTTTGTTAGTAGATATATCTTAATTTATTCAATGGGTTGCGTTATGCCATGCACCATGATCAAGGCGAATT
>AASF01000505.1 GCA_000168735.1 Candidatus Endoriftia persephone str. Hot96_1+Hot96_2
CAATCGCTTCACGCCAGGCATCCTCGGTATTTGGCACCACAAAACCGCCGCGGCCATCCTGTACACTGAGATAGGGAGTGAGATTGGAGTAGACCCCCACCGCACCGGCTGCGGTATATTCGATCCATTTGATGTTGCTCCTTAACCCCGATTGAAGTCGTTCTCCTGCAGCGGCGCCAGGCCGATATCCAGCCCCAACTCCGGCAGTTTCGCCAGATACTCTTCCAGGCTAGAAAAGCGCTCCACTCGATCGGCCAGCCGCTCCAGCTTGGGGGTGACACAGCCGACGAATACAAAGCGCACCCGCTTGCCGTACTTTTTGTGGATACGCAGCAGCGCCGGCTCGATCATCCGCAGATCGGCCAGATGGGTCACAGTGCCAACATAACCGATAGTCACCGGCTCTTGGTCACGCAGCGGCGGTGCCTGCGTCGGAATCAGCGCCGCCGGATGCACCGTCGGCAGCACACTAATGTTCTTGTTGTAGGGGAGATAGGCCTCCTTCAGCGCCTCGGTGGAGACAATCAGCCCGCTCGCCTTGCCGATGAAATCGAGCACATGGGCGCGAGTCTCCAGGCCGATGCCGAAGGGCATCGTGTCCCTCCGGGCACCTTGGTGACAGAGATCATCGGTCTCATAGTAGACCGGCTTGCCCGACCGCAACATCCGATCCAGCACCCCACTGTGTTCCGGGCGGGGAAAGTGGCGCTGCACCACGATCACATCAGCGCGCTCGATGGCCGATTCGTCCACCTCACAGACCCCCTTCGGGTTATGCGTCGCCCAGATCGGCTCGATCAGATCGGCCATGTAACTAAACGGCTCACGCACGCGGATCTTCCAGCAGACATCCCGTTCACCATCCTGCACGAAAAAGGCAATCTGCAGACGCTGATCCGCCAGCAACGGGGCCTCAGACTGACTATCATCCGTCTCCTGCCGCAGGAGCTCTGACTCCGCACCCATCGGTGCCTCCACCCGCTCCAACAGGGCGGCTGGTTCATACGCTGTCTCAGGTGTCGTCGCCGTAAGCGGCGATGCTGCCTCTCCCTCCGCCGGCGTGGCAACTGCCTCAGGTCCAGCCAGCAGCAGCGGGTTCCGCCCGCACCACGAACTGCAGGGCGCGAAACTGCTGCCACTCCTCCCGACTGAGATTCTTCAACACCATATTGCCCAGATCTACATCCCGGCGCTGTT
>AASF01000504.1 GCA_000168735.1 Candidatus Endoriftia persephone str. Hot96_1+Hot96_2
GTGCTCTGATCATGCCGGTGGTATCCAAGAGCGCGCTGGTGCACCATTCGGCAGCGGAGATGTACCAGTTGGTATGCGATTTCGAGGCCTATCCCGAGTTTCTGCCCTGGTGCAGCGACAGCCGCCTGATCTCGCGCACGGATGACCAGATCTGTGGCGAGCTGGAGGTGTCGCGGATCGGCATCCGACAGCGTTTCTCTACCTGCAACCAGTTGGTGGAGAATGAGCGCATGGATATTCTGTTGCGTGATGGTCCGTTCCGTAAATTAGAGGGGGGATGGCGTTTTACGCCGCTGCAGGAGAACGCCAGCAAGGTCGAGCTGGTGCTCGATTTTGAGTTCTCCAGCAGGCTGATCGATAAGGCCTTCGGGCGGGTGTTCAGCCAGATCGCCAATACCCTGGTCGATTCTTTCTGTAAACGAGCGGATGAGGTCTATCGTGGCTGAAGAGACGATGCGGGTGGAAGTGGCCTATGCGGAACTGCGTGAACAATTGATTCTGGAGCTGGAGTGTCCTGTGGATACCACAGCTGCGCAGGCGGTTGAGCTGTCGGGGATACGGGAGCGTTTCCCCGGCATCGACCTGAAAAAAAACAAGCTGGGGGTGTTTGGCAAGATGGTGAAGGCCGATGCCAAGCTGAATCCAGGAGACCGGGTGGAGATCTACCGGCCGCTGATCGCCGATCCAAAAGAGGCGCGCAAGAAGCGCGCGGCGGAGGGCAAGGCGATGAAGAACCGCACCCGCTGATCCATGCCGGGGGCTGGGGAGGAGATTACTCCTCCTCCAGTTCCACTCCTACCTGATCCAGCAAGGCCTCAAAGATGCCG
>AASF01000503.1 GCA_000168735.1 Candidatus Endoriftia persephone str. Hot96_1+Hot96_2
GATCAGTCTCGCCCTCGGGCTGCTGCTTGCGACAATCGGCCAAGACCTCTTCTCGGCAACCGATCGTCTCGCCTTCGGCCAGCCAGAGCTGCTGCCCGGCATCAACCTGATTCCGCTGATGGTCGGCCTATTTGTGCTGCCAGAGGCGTTTCAGCGGATCATCGCCGGACGCCCGGCAAGCACCCCAGCGAGCGCCCCCAGGCAGCGGCCGGAGGGGCTGACCCGGCAGGAGTACCGCGCTGCCCTTGGCAACATCACCCAGGGTGGTTTGGTCGGGGTGGTGCTGGGAATCATCCCCGGCATCGGCGCCGCTCCGGCCGCCTTCCTCTCCTACAGCCTGGCGCGCCAGCACAGCCCACAACCGCAGCAATTTGGCAAAGGATCGCTGCACGGCCTGGCCGCCGCCGAGGCAGGCAACAGCGGCGTCTGCGGCGCCACCCTAATCCCGCTGATGGAGCTGGGCATCCCCGGCGATGTGATC
>AASF01000502.1 GCA_000168735.1 Candidatus Endoriftia persephone str. Hot96_1+Hot96_2
CGAATTCGCCCTGATCAGTGTGCCGTCGCTGTGCAGGTGAGTGATGGCGATATCGAGGGAGTGCTGCAGCAGCTTCTCCTGATCGTCTGAGTCGCAGATGGTAGTGCCGCGCTCGATACTGCCTGGGGCTGTCGATACATGCCTGCCTTGTGCAGCAGTGCCTCGATCAGGGTGGTCTTGCCTGCGTTGGCATGTCCGACCAGTGCGATATTGCGGATGTCGTGTGTGGAGTGGCTGGGCATCCTGCTACCTCCTTTGTGTCTCAGATGCTCATTATTTATAGCAACAGCTGAGATAGCAGACATTGAGCGGGGACAGCTCTGGGGTGAATTGTTGCGGAGAAAGTAGAGGGTAGGGGAAAGCGCCCGGTGTTAGCCCCGGTGCGCTTGCGGTGCTGCTGTTCAGGTGGTGGACCCCTATCGATGATGATCTGCACGGTGGTTCCGACAGTGGTAGTCACCGGGCTGATCTCGCCCTCAAAGTCGCCGGACTTGGCAGTGGGGCCGCCGGAGCGTGCAATCCGCGCTCCCACCTTTACCTGGGTAAAGTTTGACAGCTTCAGCTGCGGCATCATCGCCATGCTGTCATCGAGGGTTAGCTTCAGCGGCAGATCTTTCACCTGTTTGCGCGCGGCGGCCAGTGGCATTGGTGGCCCTTGCAGCGCCTTGGCATAGATGAAGACGGTATCTTCCGAACGTGCCTGTTTGAGCAGTTCCGGGTCGATGGAGACTTCAACGATAATGCCCGTGCCAGCCGCTGCCATTTCAGGGGCGTTGGCCGGAGTGTCGGTGGACTGTTTGATCGAGGGTAGTTTAGCCCGGCCACCGAGCTGTTCACGGGCATCGGCGATCGCGCTATCGATGCTGGCGAGATCATCACTCTCGGCGCCCAGGGCCTGCTTTGCCGCCTGCCACTGGCTAATCGCCTCTTGGTACTGGCCACGTTGATAGGCGACTATGCCCATCATCCAGCGTGCGCTGGGGTCTCCTGGGCTTAGGCTGACGGCCTTTTCGATGCGTGCTGCGGCAGCACCAGTGAAGTTATTGCCGGTCGATGCACCGACCGCTTCGGCGCTGGCGAGCAGTACGGAGACATTATCGGGAGCCAGTGCCACCGCCCGATCGAGGGCGGCGATAGCGTCGGGGTAGCGCTTCATCGAGAGATAGCTGCGCCCCAGCATCAGCCAGCCCTCCAGATTCTCTGGCTGCTCCT
>AASF01000501.1 GCA_000168735.1 Candidatus Endoriftia persephone str. Hot96_1+Hot96_2
TTCGCCCTTATGCGATAGGGTGAGTACAAGTCTGGATGCTGTTTTTCCAATGTCTGGTGAATGGTTTCGAGCGCTTTTGCATCCGATTCCGGGTTGGGTAGTTCGCCGGTTTTGCGCAGGGATAATTGTGCCCGCTTTCCAGCGCTGTGTTATCGCCAGTGCCGCCGCTTCGCCAGACTCGGCGTCCGTGATGTCGTCGATAAGACCCTCTGCCAAAGCGGTGTCGGCATCGACCGCGGTGCCGTCGGTAATCCAATTAGCAGCGGTCGCTACACCGGTCAGACGGGGTAGTCGCTGGGTGCCACCGGCGCCCGGCAACAGCCCGAGTTTAACTTCCGGCAGGCCCAGCCGTGTTCCGCTGAAAGTCACCCGATAATGACACCCCAGCGCCACTTCCAGCCCGCCGCCCAAAGCCACCCCGTGCAAAATGGCAATAGTGGGTTTGGGGCTGTTTTCCAGGCGTGAAATAACATCCGGCAGAATAGGGGCCTGGGGTGGTTTGCCAAACTCTTTAATGTCGGCCCCGGCAATAAACACCTTTCCTTTTCCCAGCAGGGCAATCACTTCGATGGCCGGGTCGGCCTCGGCCTGGTCCAGCGCTTCGAGAATGCCGGCACGTACCGACTGCGACAGGGCATTGACCGGTGGGTTGTCGATTTCGATCAGGGCGGTGTTGCTCTGGCGGTTTAAGTGAACAGTCTGACCCATTGGAACCCTCATGGCGCGCTGTGTTTTGAACGCTTAGGGTGGTGAGCCTGGCTTCAATAGTCAATAACCACGAAAAGTAAAACCGCATAGCGGAACACCCTCATGGCTGCTCAGAAGGACAGGCATTGACAGGAGGAATGGCCGGGGACTAGGATAACTATTAATGCGGAAGTATATTCCGCATACGCAAAACCAAAAACCCAAGAAGCTTCAGGAGAGAACTATGAGACGTCTCGCTATTCGCCTTGCTGTTGCAAGTCTGCCACTGTTATTTGGTGCGTCTGCCAGCAGCCTGGCATCGGAAGTTGAATTACCCTCTACCATGGCCTGGACGGCTTATGGCACCAATTCCAGTGGTTATGCTCAGGTGGTGGCTATTGGCAATATGCTCCAGTCCCAGTACGGCACGGCCGTTCGAATTCTTCCCGGCGATAACGATGTCTCACGGATGACTCCGCTCAAAACCGGGCGTGTCGATCTGTGCGCCTGTGGTATCGCCAGCTATTACGGCGCCGAAGGGGTGCTGATGTTTGCCGACCGCGACTGGGGCCCCCAGCCGATTCGGCTGA
>AASF01000500.1 GCA_000168735.1 Candidatus Endoriftia persephone str. Hot96_1+Hot96_2
AGCCGGCAACTGAGGTTGGGCGCCCCTAGGGGCGCCGGCGCTGGCGGCGCCACTGTTGAGGGATTGGAAACAGTGGTTGTTGTGGGGCGCGCTTATCGCTGCCAGCCTGTTGCTGGGGTGGATGGCCTGGTCTACGGCCCGGCAATTCACCCCTCAGGATAGGGATTGAAGCCAAACCTGTTAGAGTGCCAGTGCGCCGATCCATCCTAGGTATCAGCACAAAGGCGAGTATCCACATTAGGGTGTGGCGAATGTTGCTTCTACGCATCTCGACCTCCCGGACAGGTCATCTCCTGCCCTCTATCTTCAACATAGTCCCGGATGCTGACAGTGGCAACAGATGCCTCGCCAATCAACTCGCCAGCGCTTTTCCTGTAATGATTGCCGACCTGTTTTGATTGACAAGAAAAGGCCAGACGATGCTCATTCTCCGTGGTGCGCCCGCGCTCTCTGATTTTCGCCTGAAGAAACTCGCCCGGCGGCTTGAAACGCTGCTCGGCAGGCCGATCAGTGTCTATGCTGAGTTCATGCATTTTGCCGAGCTGAGCCAGCCCCTGGATGCTGCAGAGGGTGAGGTGTTGCAACAGCTGCTGCGTTATGGTCCGCAGTTTGTCAGAGCACGATCCTGAGGGGAGTCTGCTGCTGGTAGTGCCACG
>AASF01000499.1 GCA_000168735.1 Candidatus Endoriftia persephone str. Hot96_1+Hot96_2
ACGAATCGCCCTTGATCAACGCAACTCAGCCAGAAGAGTTGCGCGTTGCGACTGTCGATGGACAGAAGCTCTTCAATCTCGACATCGAGATTCCCGGCCGGGAACAGAAAAAAGCCAACATCTACAAAGGGAAGATCACCCGAGTCGAACCCAGCCTAGAGGCTGCGTTTGTCGAATATGTGTAGCTGAGCGCCACGGCTTCCTGCCGCTGAAGGAGATCTCCCGCAGCTACTTCACTGAAGCAGCCCGCCAATCCAGCGGACGCGTCAACATCCAGGAGGCGATAAAAGAGGGCCAGGAGGTCGTCGTCCAGGTGGAGAAGGAGGAGCGCGGGAATAAAGGCGCCGCACTGACCACCTTCATCTCACTGGCCGGCCGTTATCTGGTATTGATGCCTAACAACCCCCGCGCCGGCGGCGTCTCCCGCCGCATCGAAGGCCAGGACCGGGCCGAGCTCCGCGAGGCGATGAGCACGCTCGAGATCCCTGACGGCATGGGTCTGATCGTACGCACTGCCGGCATCGGCAAGAACGCCGAGGAGTTGCAATGGGATCTGGACTACCTGATCCAGCTCTGGCAGGCGATTGAAAAGTCGGCCACGGCCAAACCCGGCCCTTTCCTGATCTACCAGGAGAGCAACATCATCATCCGCTCGATCCGCGACTACCTGCGCGCGGATATCGGCGAG
>AASF01000498.1 GCA_000168735.1 Candidatus Endoriftia persephone str. Hot96_1+Hot96_2
GATCAGTTCCACCAGCAACGAGGGCAACTCATCGATCTTGGTGGAGCTGCACAGCGGCGCCGATATGGACGACTTCCTGCGCAAGGCGCAGAACTGCCCTGGATCAGGTGGATGAGCTGCCCGAGGAGGCGGAGGAGCCGGAGCTGTCGCGGCTGGAGACCCGTTTCCCGGTGATTTCGGTGAGCCTGTATGGCGAAATCGCCCGTGGCCGGCTCTACCAGATCGCTGAGCAGATCAAGGATGAGCTGATCGAGATCCCCGGTGTCGCCTCGGTGGGGGTGGCGGGGGACCGGGAATGGGAGCTGTGGGTGGTGGCCGATCCGCAGCGGCTGGCGGCGCGAGGGGTGGCGCTGGCCGACTTGGGCCGGGCGCTGCGACAGAATCTGGCGCGATCTGCCCGGCGGCACGCTCAAATCCGAGACCGGCGACATCCGCCTGCGCGGTATCGGCGTGGCGCCCGATCCGCAGCAGATGGCGGCACTGGTGCTGCGCAGCAATGAGGCGGGTGGCCAGTTGCGGCTGGGGGATCTGGCCCAAGTCGAGCTGCGCCTGGAAGAGGTGCAGACCCTGGGGCGCTTCAATGGCCAGNCCTCGGTCAATCTGACCATCAACAAGACCAGCGAAGG
>AASF01000497.1 GCA_000168735.1 Candidatus Endoriftia persephone str. Hot96_1+Hot96_2
CCCTGATCACCGACAACCCCACCATCACCGCCAGCAGCAGCGCATAGGGGAGCCCCATCAGGGGAAAACACCACGAAGCTCGCCGCCCAGACGATGATGATCTCCCAGAATTTGCCGCGCACATAGTTACCGATCTGCCGATCCACATCCGACCAGACAGTATCAGCAAAGCGACGATGCTTCGGGAAAAACTGGTTGATCCAGCCCAGAATCAATGACTTGTCTTTGAGAAAGAAAAACACCAGCAGCGGCATCAGGATCAGATAGACCGCCAGGGTGATGAGACTCACCACCGAGGCCAACGACCAGGAGAGCACCTGTTGCCCGAAGGCGCCGATCTCCGCATGGATGCCGCTGATGATCTGCTTGATCTGCGCCTCGGAGAGGATCTCAGGATAGCGCTCCGGCAACTGCAGCAGAACCTGCTGTCCCGAAGAGAGCATCGCCGGAAACTGCTGGATCAGCTCGGTCACCTGACGCGACAGCAATGGCATCAGGCCGAGCAGAATCAGCGCCACAAACAGCAGAAAGCAGATAAACACCAGGATCACAGCTGGAAACCGCGGGCAGGCGCGCCGTTCGAACTGACTCACCACGCCTTCCAGCAGATAGGCGATCACCAGACTTGCCAGCACTGGCGCCAGCATGTCGCCCATGGTGAGCACCAAAACAAAAACCAACAGCAGCAGCAGCGTCAGAAAGACAACCTGCGGGTC
>AASF01000496.1 GCA_000168735.1 Candidatus Endoriftia persephone str. Hot96_1+Hot96_2
GATCACATGCTCGGGCTTGCCGGTGAAACGCTGGCGCAGCTCAGTGCTCCTGAGTGGCGATGCCCACCGGGCAAGTGTTGAGGTGGCACTTGCGCATCATCAAGCAGCCTTCAGCGATCAGCGGTGCGGTGGCGAAGCCGATCTCATCGGCGCCCAGCAGGGCGGCGATCACCACGTCACGACCGGTGCGCATGCCGCCGTCAGCCTGTACCGCGATGCGTGAGCGCAGGCGGTTCAGCACCAGAGTCTGGTGGGTCTCGGCGAGGCCGATCTCCCAGGGCGAACCGGCGTGCTTGATCGAGGTCAGCGGCGAGGCGCCAGTGCCGCCATCGTAGCCAGAGATGGTGACATGGTCGGCGTGGGCCTTGGAAACGCCAGCAGCAACCGTGCCCACACCCACCTCCGAGACCAGCTTGACGCTGATCCGCGCCTTGGGCTGTACGTTCTTCAGATCGTGGATCAGCTGGGGCAGATCCTCGATCGAATAGATGTCGTGGTGCGGCGGCGGCGAGATCAGCCCCACACCCGGGGTGGAGTGGCGTACCCGTGCGATCTGCTGGTTGACCTTGTGGCCCGGCAGCTGACCACCCTCACCGGGCTTGGCACCCTGGGCCATCTTAATCTGAATATCATCGGAGTTGACCAGATACTCGGTGGTTACGCCAAAACGGGCGGAGGCG
>AASF01000495.1 GCA_000168735.1 Candidatus Endoriftia persephone str. Hot96_1+Hot96_2
GCCCTCGGTCCATTCCACCGCTTCGCCGCCATGTTGCACCACGATGGAGGTGTGCACATTGGGACAGTTGGCCAGGGCGGCGTCGGCGCTCTTTTTCAGCGGCAGATGCTTGCCGCCGCGGATCGACTGATCGGCGGTGATCAGGCACTGGCAGTCGGAGTCGAGGATGCGGTCCTTCAGGGACGTCGGGGGAGAAGGCGCTGAAGACGATGGAGTGGACCGCGGCCGATGCGGGTGCAAGCGAGCATCGCTACCACCGCTTCGGGGATCATCGGCATGTAGATGGAGACTCGATCACCCTTCTTTACGCCACGGGATTTGAGTACGTTGGCGAACTTGTTGACGTCGGCATGCAGCTCCCGGTAGCTGATCTTTTTGTCATGCCCAGGATCATCCGCTTCCCAGAGGATCGCGGTCTGATCGCCACGGCTCTCCAGGTGGCGGTCGAGACAGTTGTAGGAGACGTTGAGCTTGCCGCCCTTGAACCACTCGATGTGCAGGTCATCCTCGCCAAAGCTCCAGTCCAGGGTCTTGTCCCACGTCTTGAACCAGCTCAGGTACTCCGTTGCCTGCTCGCCCCAGAAGCCCTCCGGGTCATCGATAGAGCGTTGGTACATCTCTTGGTACTGGGCATCGGTGATGTTCGCCTGGGCGGCGAAATCGGCGGGGACTTCGTAAACCTTGTCGGACATGGTGGTTACCTCTTGGTGTTTCGTTCCATTGAATGGTCTGTTGTTAGTGCGAAGCGGGCTTCTGCAGCGGTCCGATGATCGCAGGCCCGGGCTGATTGTTCTGTGCAAAGCTGCATACTGCCGAGAATCTGGGCATCGGGTCAATCCGTCTGAAACTGGTCGAGTCGGCACTGTGCGGGTCTTGGCGCCATCTCCGCTGCCATCGCAAGAAATAGCTCG
>AASF01000494.1 GCA_000168735.1 Candidatus Endoriftia persephone str. Hot96_1+Hot96_2
ATCAGCTGTTGAGCCAAGGCAAAAATAGCCCATTCATCGGCTGGGACCTGCCCGGTAGAGTCAGCCACACCCTGGCTCGAAGGACGTATCGTCTACACTGCGGAGCCGGCCTAAGCCGCCGCCCATTTCGAACCATGAGCCAGACCATGAATAGACCACACCGCGACAGCCTGTTTCTTGAGCAGGCCGAGATCCTCTCCCATGAGGCCTTCGAGGGCGACCAGTTTATCCTGCGCCTGCAGGCCCCAAAGTGCGCCGCGCGCGCTCAGCCCGGCAGCTTCGTCCATCTGCAGTGCGATCCGCTGCAGCCGATGCGCCGGCCGATCTCACTCATGCGGGTGTCGGCCAGGGAAGTGCTGGGTGGAACTCCTCTACAAAGCGGTCGGACAAGGCACCCGGTTGCTGTCACTGCGCCAACGCGGCGAATCACTCAGTCTGCTGGGGCCCATCGGGGTACCGTTCAGACCCGATCCGGATCGTTCCCTGCCACTGTTGATCGGCGGCGGCGTAGGCATGCCGCCGATGGTGTTTCTCGCCGACACCCTGCGTAGCGACAAGAGCAAGAAACCCTTTGTCATCCTCGGCTCCGAAGTGCCTTTCCCGTTCCAGCCACAAC
>AASF01000493.1 GCA_000168735.1 Candidatus Endoriftia persephone str. Hot96_1+Hot96_2
GATCAGCTCTACATTTATTTTTGTATATTTGATAATTATTCTTTTTTTTCTTGAGTATTTTTTTAATCCATATATCTGGCTCAACTGCGAATGATATTCTATGAAGGCTATCATGAAAATTTTTCACTCGTGTCCATTCTATTAGCTTTTCTAAACATAACTGAGTAACTTCCAACCCTATTCTTTCTTTACCGTTTACAAAAAGTGCATCAGGTTTATCTATTTGTTTTTCATCCAATTCCATACCAAATAATGGCTGGTATATATTTGACAATACCGCCAAACAGATTTCTTCGTTTTTCGTTCGTGATGCTCTCATTTTAGAAATATTTAATTATACACATAACGCCCGCATCAGGGGGCCGAAAAAGTGGCGCGTATTTTTGCGACAGCAAAAATCGCGACACTTTTGAGGATCCCCTGATGCGATTGTTAGATTTTTATATTGTCAATCTGGTTTGAACAACTCCTTAACTGGAGAAAAATAAATCAATGCTAGTATCATTCCAGATGTCAGTGAACCAACATCATAAAGTATCTATGCAACTCCACTTGTAATGGTAATACCTAAA
>AASF01000492.1 GCA_000168735.1 Candidatus Endoriftia persephone str. Hot96_1+Hot96_2
TTGATCATCACCGCGACTAACCGTTTCGTCACCGGTCCCATCGCCGAACACCTGAACATTGAGCACCTGATCGCCTGCGAGGCCGAAATGGCCGATGGCTGCTACACCGGTTTGCCAACGGGCATCCCCAGCTACCAGGAAGGCAAAGTAGCGCGCCTGAAAATCTGGCTCGAAGAGCACCGGGAATCGCTCGACGGCGCCTGGTTTTACAGCGATTCACTGAACGATCTGCCATTGTTGCGCCTGGTCGATCACCCGATAGCCGTCGACCCGGATGCCACCCTGGCGGCCGAGGCAAAGCAACAAAACTGGCCCATCATCAGCCTGAGGGAGTAATTCATGCGCCATGCGACCCGATCCCATGCACTGATCGGCCTGTTCACACTGGCCCTATTCGGCTGCTCCTCCCCGAATGAGCCGACCAGCGAGACGGAAGAGTCAGCCCCAAGCAGCCAGGCGGACATTGAAGTCGCCGAGCCCAGTACGCAGTTCGCCGCGGTCGCCCGGGCTTTTGAGGCCCAGGCCGGCGCGGCAGGCCAGGCGATGCAAGCGGCCTGTCAGCCGCTCGGCACAGCCGTACTGGCGTTTCTGGATAACCCGGAATCCGGTCTTCAGAGCGAGGCGCAGTCAGCCTGGCATAACTGCTACGAACACTGGCAAGCCTTCTCGCTGTTTCATCAGGTCGCATTCAACCCCGCCGCCCAGGATGCCCTGGATCGATCGCGCCGGCTGATTAATGTGCGGCCTTTTCTGCCCGGTTACATCGATGCCCTGCCCGAATACCCCTACAGCGGCCTGGTGCACGAAACCGGTATGGATTTAACGCTGGATAACCTGCTGGAGCAGCATCAGCTGATGGACCTGGAATCTCCCGCTCTGGGCTTTCCCGTGGTCGAAACTCTGCTCTGGCAGACCGATCTGGAGACCTATTGGCTGACATCCGGTGGCGACGAGGATTTGACCATCACCCGCCGGCATCAGTACCTGA
>AASF01000491.1 GCA_000168735.1 Candidatus Endoriftia persephone str. Hot96_1+Hot96_2
TCAGGAGGCCCGGCGGTCGCCGAGCCTCCCATTCCATCTCCGCCACAAACTCCCCTGATCCCATGAAAACGCTCTTCATCACGCTATTCCTGGCGCTGATCGCCTATCTTGTCTAGGCCCTTCACCACCCTTTATCAACTCGACCAGGCGCTGCAATAGAGTGACCGGGCGCGGCTTGCCGAACTGGTGGATCTGCAGACAGTGCGGGCCGAGATCAAGCTCTTGATGAACAAAGAGATGGAGAGCAGCATCGGCGAGGTCTCTGGCAGCTTCGTCGAATGGCTGCAGAGTGGCATCCAGCGACTCGGCAGCGGTGCCATCGACCAGATGGTCGACCTGGACGTGTGGCGAATGCAATTCAGCTCCAGCTCCCACAATCACGGACCCCCGTCAGGGCGGTCTACTGAATCAGCTGGACTACGCCTTTTTTGACGGCCCCAACAGCCTGTTGCTGCGTATCGGCGAGCTGGGTGAAAACCCGGTACACGCGCGCCTGACCCGCGACGGCGAGCGCTGGCGCATCACCGCAATCTACAACTAATCCTCCTCCCCCACCAGACAGTGGGCGAGTTGCGCCTGCACCCGCTCAATACCCATATCACGCAGCAACTGCACGTTGCGCTGGGGAATCTGCTCCGGGTTGGGATAACTCTCCAGGGCACGTGACAGCGGCGCCTCACGGATGACGTG
>AASF01000490.1 GCA_000168735.1 Candidatus Endoriftia persephone str. Hot96_1+Hot96_2
GATCAGCCATGACCGCTGGTTCCTCGACCGCATCGCCACCCACATCCTCGCCTTTGAAGATGAGGGTCAGACGGTCTGGTTTGAGGGCAACTTCCAGGACTACGAGGAGGATAAGAAGCGCCGCCTCGGAGAAGCAGCAATCGAGCCACACCGAATCAAATACAAACGGCTCTCAGGATGAGATCGGACCGCAGCGTCTCGCACCTGGGCTGGGGCCAGAAGCCCCGCCCGGTGCGGAGGATACCCCCTTGTCGACACAGCATCATCTGAGGCAGCAGCCGAGTTTTCAATTCGTCATCCTCACCCTACTGATGCTCGCCTCAATGCTCAGTTACTACGTCTGGCACGAGCACCAAGAGCACCATGCCCACCGCCAAAAGCTCGCGCAACAGGCGGTCCGCAGTGGCGCCCGTGAGATCACCCTACAGCTGCGTAACTTCCACGCCAACCTAGCCCGTGGTCGTCCAACAGGAGCGGGCCTTGTTGGCCGAAGTTGCCGTCACAAACGTCAATGATCCACAACACCAACGCTTGCACAAACGACTACAGCTGCAATTCCCCGACATGGAGAGCTTTCTGCTTACCGATAGCGCCGGCAAACCACTCTCCGGCAATAGTGACGAACTTCTCGGATGACCAACACACCTATACCCTGAAGCAGTTCATCCTGGGACGCCAGCAACCGATCCTGCTATTGCGCAATGGCGAACGCTACAACTTTGAGATCATGGTGCCCTGGCATCGCTCAGGCGCAGGCAGCGGCGTGCTTACCGTGCATTTCCTCTGCCGCCCACTCTGCCGCATCATCAACAACGAACAGCTGACTGGCTATCAGCTGCAGCTGCTACCACCAGCCTCGCCGCTGGAGGCTGGCAATGACGGTGCCCCAGACCCGGTGCCGGCGCTCCACAGCACCATCCCAGACATCGGCTGGCGCATCGTCGCCCAACCCCGGACCGATCTGACGCTACTCGACAGGAGCGCCGGCCAGGCACTGCTACTGTTTATATTCAGCAGCATCCTGAGCCT
>AASF01000489.1 GCA_000168735.1 Candidatus Endoriftia persephone str. Hot96_1+Hot96_2
TTCCAGGTCGTACTCTTCGACCGTGCCATCGTAAAACTGGACCTCGACAGCCCTTCTTCCGGGTCGAACGCAACACCTCGAGGTTTCCATTTCGTTGGTTCTGAACCAGTCGCCAATTTTGATCATGGTGGTGTTCATTGCAGCTCTCCAGTCACCATGGGTTGTGATTTGATTATGACACCTGGAAACCGCCCGGCCATTGTCGAAGATCAGTTATTCCTGCTGCTTTGATTACTCATATTCCCTGATCACTAGGGTGCCGGCGAGCTTGTCGTGCCATCCCTGTTTGCGTTTGTCCCACATGATCCAGAAAAAACCCAGCCCAAGCCCGAGTATAGAGAGGTAGTAGCCCAAATAGCGGCCGATGAGTTGTCCGGTGGAGGGTTTGCCGAAGCTCTTGGCATCAACGACGCGGGCGTTGAACAGCATTTTACCGGGGGTGGCGGAGCGGAAGTGCCAGAATACCAGGACTGCAATGGCTGGAAAGAGATAGTTGAGCAGTAGCTCCCAGAGGTCGTGGCTGGAGTGTGCAGAGTGGAAATAGTCGACACCGTAGATCTGTATCAGGATCGGTGCGGTGACTAGCGTGATCAGAATCGAGTCGATGATCGATGCCGCGGTGCGTTTCAGAAGCCGATATATTCGATCACCAGAGA
>AASF01000488.1 GCA_000168735.1 Candidatus Endoriftia persephone str. Hot96_1+Hot96_2
CTGGAAACCGGGCGACAAGGCACGCTCAAGTGCGCCATCGCATTGCGCTACTACAAGCTGACCCATGGCGGCGAGGTGGTGCACGAAATCGACATCCCCAACATGGTCCGTGTCATCGGCGGCGTGGACCAGCTGTCGGAAATCCGTAACGCCTTGGCGCATTTGAACAACGAGGTCATCATCATGGACACCCAAACTTACTACGTCATCAAACCGACCACCCACAACCGGGCAAAGGTCAGCTATGGTGATAGCCTGGAACTGACCGCGGAACAGGCCCGGCCACTGATCAACGGCGGGTTCATCGGCACCGACCTGGCCAGCGCCATTCGCATTGGCGAACTGGCAACAGCGCTTGCCAGTGCCGAGGAGGAACTCAAGGCGCTGCGGGATGAGATTGCCAAGAACACGGCTGATGCGGCTGCGAAGACTGATGCTTCCAAAGCGGAGGTCAAGAAGGCATGAGCACCTCTATCGAACTCAAATATCCGATCAGCGTGGATGGCATGAACGTCAAGTCGCTGAAACTGCGCCGCCCCAAGGTGCGGGACATGTTGGGGGTGGATGCCACCAAGGTTTCCGATGCCGAGAAGGAGATCAATCTGTTCGCCAACCTCTCGTGAGGTGACTCCCGAGGCGCTGATGGATCTCGAACATGGCCNGACTACGCCAAGCTTCAGAAGGCCTACCAGGATTTTTTGTCCTGAGTCCCCTTGAGGTGCGCCGCGCCTGTATCGCGCTGGCCTCCCATACCGGTTGGCCACTCTTCGAACTGCTCGAACTCGATGGCCATGAACTGGTGGCCTGGCTC
>AASF01000487.1 GCA_000168735.1 Candidatus Endoriftia persephone str. Hot96_1+Hot96_2
GCTTAAGGAGTCCGCCGAGGTGCAACTCTCAGGTGGACGCCCCCGAGGAGGGCTGGCAGGGCTATACGGGGTTTGTACCGGCCAACCTGATGGACAAGGCACCGTCGCCCGATAGCGCCGTCGCCATTACCTGTGGCCCGCCGATAATGATAAAGTTCGTGATCCAAAATCTGCAAGCGCTGGGCTTCGCGGACGAGCAGATCTACACCACGATTGAAAACAAGATGAAGTGTGGCGTCGGCAAGTGCGGCCGTTGCAACGTGGGCAAAGACTACGTCTGCGTAAAGGGCCCAGTCTACTCCTGGGCCGAGCTTAGGAGCCTGCCACAAGAATACTAGAAACCATGTGGCTATTCCCTAGAGGAACAGAGAGAGTTCAGAGATTTCCCCGGTTTTCTCTGTGATCTCCGTGCCTCAGCGGTGGGCGGAATGGTTACGAAACTATATAGAGTGTTAAGGGGACAGATGTAATGAACATCACTGGGATGCGTTACGGCGCGAAACTCCTGGATATTGTCGGCTTCCCCCGGTCCGAGATATTGGGGCCGGAAGCGAGCGATCAAGAGATCAAAGACCTGATAGATCGTTGCGGCGAAGTTTTCGTCAAGCCCATCTTCAAGGGCGGCGTTGGCAAGAAGGGTAAGGCCGGTCTGCTGGGCCGGGCCAAGGACCTGAGCCACGCCATGCAAGAGAAGGCGCGGCTCTATTTCGCCGAGCACTTCCACAACAATACCCTGAGCAAGGCCGAAGGCGTTACATTCGAGGGAGCGGTGCCGGCCAAGTACGAGATCTACTTCTCCATCACCGACAGTACGGAGTTCCGAGCGCCGACCATCACCATCACTCACCACGGCGGCATGGATATAGAGGAGTTGCCCCCGGAGAAGATTGCCAGCATCCCCTTCGATCCTCTCACCGGGCTGAAGGGTTTTGTCGTTTCCAATGCACTGAAGCGCCTTGGCGCTCCCAGTGAGCTGATC
>AASF01000486.1 GCA_000168735.1 Candidatus Endoriftia persephone str. Hot96_1+Hot96_2
ACCTTCTCTAATGACTCTGAGTCAGACTCCTCCAGTGAGAGCAGCAGTTCTAGCAGTGAGTCAGCCTCAGGGTCGTCCTCGTCGTCTTCAGACTCTGGTAAGATCACTCTGCTAGTCAACGCATGGCTGCAGTTTATCGTTGTTGAACCTCAGCGGAAATTCTCTTCATCATTCGTATGATAATGAAATTAACATGGTTAACTAGTTCTTATAAATATCTCCAGTGGTTTTTACCCCAAAAGTAGGCATGTTGTACGTACAAAGTTATTTAAAAATGAAAACTGCTTATATACATATAGTGGTGCTTTTTGGAGAGAGAAGTGTTCACATTAAACTTGCTTGACCAAACTGTCGCATCAGTTCTGGTAATCATAATTTCTATTCTTTCTTATACAGTATGTCATGGAATGAAACCTGACAATGTTCCATGCCAGTTTCTATGGCTTGCACAACAATTGTTATTCTTTCAGATTCTGAAGATTCATCATCGTCAGCTGCATCACCAGCACCGCAAAGAGGCAGCAACCACAAAGTGCAGCATTCAAAGGACCGCAATGAAAAAGCTAATGTCACTCGTCGGGAAGAACAGCGTCATCGAAGACATGAAGAACAGATGGAGAGAAATACTGAAAGGATGGGCAAAGAGAGGAGACATAAACACAGAAGTGATGAATGCATGGAGAGAGGAATGGGAGCTGGAGGCAGGAGGGAGGAACGCATGAACACGGAGAAGGTGGGCAAACATAGACGGGAGAAACACACAGACAAAGAAAGGGTTGTGGAGGATAGAAGGGATCAGTGGATAGACAGAAGAGAGGAGCAGATGGATGATGATTCTGATGAACGGCAACGGAAGCGCGCTCCCAGATCATTGCGTGACATGTCAAAAGAACACCGCAACAGACGCGATGGAGAGGGAAAGGAACGACGCAGACCACCCGGGAACATGACCAGGCGATGATCGCTGCTTGCTGGATCTGTACATGGTGAAAAAGTTGCATCTAGGATGTGGTGCTCAGCTGTCTTACAACTGACCAAGGACAGGCTCGGCTGT
>AASF01000485.1 GCA_000168735.1 Candidatus Endoriftia persephone str. Hot96_1+Hot96_2
TAACGAATCGCCCTTGATCCCGGCGGGTGTCAAATTCTCGGTGGTGGAGATGCCGCCAGGTCCGCCGGTGCTGCAGTCGGTGGTTGCAGAGGTCCACGGCCCAAACCAGGCGGTGCGCCACCAGGTGGCGAGTGAGTTGACCGAGATCTTCAGCCGCACCGAAAGTCTTAGGGACGTCGACAACTATATGCGCGATCCCTACAAATACTGGCGTTTCGAGGTGGATACTGAGAAGGCAGTGCGGCGCGGTATTTCGGTGGAGACGATCAATCGCAACCTGGCGATGGCGCTGGGCAGTGCGCCGGTGGGTGACGTCAAACAGCGCGCCGGGCATGAGCCGATCAATATCGTGATCCAGGTGCCCCTGGCAGAGCGTTCCGAGGTGACTCGTCTGGGCGATCTGCCGGTTCAGTCCGACAGCGGCATCACTGTGCCGTTGCGGGAGTTGGGGCAGTTTGTGCAGGTCACTGAAGAGCCGATTATCTATCATAAGGATCTGCGCGACGTGGAGTACGTGGTGGCAGAGGTCGGTGGCAAGTTGGCGGCGCCGGTCTACGGTATGTTCCAGGTGCAGGATCTGCTGAAAGAAGATGGCTACATCAGCCCCGACGGGGTGGCGCTCGAGAGCTTCTGGCTGGGGCCACCGAAGGATGACACCATCTCCGCCATCGAGTGGGCCGGCGAGTGGACAGTGACCTACGAGAACTTCCGCGACATGGGCGCAGCGTTCATGGTGGCGCTGGTGTTG
>AASF01000484.1 GCA_000168735.1 Candidatus Endoriftia persephone str. Hot96_1+Hot96_2
GATCCAGGTCACACCGGACTGGCCCACCCGAGCACGTGAAGGAATCGCGAGTAGTCGACCATCCGGGAGCGCGATCTTGGTGAATGCATAGCCATCATCGAGGCCAACCGGAATAGGATTTATCGAGGGTGTGTCTGTCATGTATTTTAATCCTCTGGTTCGTTATCGAGTATGTAAGTGGTCAGCCCGACCTAACCCATCACCTTGCCCAGCGCCGCGAAGGGTTTAGTACCCACCTTGGCTGGTACTGGCTCCGCCTTCACAACAGCAGGCGCAGACTCGGGAAGTCCGACAGGCTGGCGCGGCGACCGGGGCATCCAATTCGTGAACGCCATGGTCGAGTCGCGTTTCGTATCGTCAGATGTACTGCGCAACGCCTCGGTCTCGGATCGAAACCCCTGAACCAGCAATCCACGCAACCATTCCTGCCGGCGGCTAACCGGGAGTTGCCTGTGCCGGTTCAGTAGGACGGACTCCAGCGCCACACGTGGATCGAGCTGTATGGTGACGCGGATTCCTGACTTTGCTTTTGCCATGACAAGACGGCTCCATCGACTTCAAACAAGCACGGGATTATGGAGACACACGGCGGACACGTCAGAGGAAACCCGACACATCAAGCGTCGTCGTTTTAT
>AASF01000483.1 GCA_000168735.1 Candidatus Endoriftia persephone str. Hot96_1+Hot96_2
TTAGCTTGGCATCGGCACGCACCGCTTTGAGAAGATCGATGCCGGTCATGCCTGGCATGTTCCAGTCACTAACCAGGAAATCGAAGTTCCCGTATCTGCAGCATCGGTAACGCAGTGGTCCCGTCATCGGCCTCATGGGTATCGGTAAAACCCAGATCCCGTAACAGGTTCTTGATGATGCGCCTCATGGTGGAGAAGTCGTCCACAATGAGAATCTTCATATTTTTATCCAAGGCAACCTCCCATCACTGTGTCGCCACTGTAAGACTGGAAGAAGTGCGTTGCAGCATTGACTTCCCCCCAAACCGTTCTGTTCCGACCATTGAGACTCACTCCTCTTCCACCAAAGTCAGCCACTCGCTCAGACGCGAACGCAAACGTAGCGTAGCCTGACTGTGGATCTGGCAGACCCGGGATTCACTCACACCAAGCACCTGACCTATCTCTCTCAGATTGAGTTCGTCGTCGTAATACATGGAGATCACCAGCCGTTCACGCTCCGGCAGACCGGCGATCGCCTCCGCCAGCGCATTCTTAAACGCATCTTTCTGCAGCCCTTCAAACGGCCCTTCATAGGTATTCTTGCCGGTGGCAGGGGTGATGTTGATCTCGCCGACCGCGGTCAGCTCATCCAGGCTGAAGACC
>AASF01000482.1 GCA_000168735.1 Candidatus Endoriftia persephone str. Hot96_1+Hot96_2
GCTTTTTAAACTTTACTTAACAGGTAATCAATCATGAAAAAAATCATCGCTATCGCTGCTCTGATCGCTTCCACCCAGGCCAACGCTTTCTGGGGTTTCAACGACAACAACGGCATGTTCGACGGCATGTTCGACGGCATGGGTGACGGAGACATGGCCTTCAACATGAGCTTCTCCGGTAACGCTCGCGGCAACGCCAACAACAGCTACCGTGGTTACGGCTACAACGCTCCCTACGGTTACGGCTACGCCCCCTACTATGCACCTGTCGCTCCGATGGCTCCGACTGCACAGCCTGAAGCTGCAAAATAAGATCGGGGCTCCTCCCTCCTGATCGAAAGGGCGCTCATTGCGAGCGCCCTTTTTTATTGCCTCCAGACCATCAACAAGCTACACGCTTTTTCACGTCTGCCCCACTGAGTGAATCCGAACGTCTTGAGCACCAAGGGTCGATCAGTTCGATCTTTTAACGAACTTGGTCAGAATGACGATCTGCTGTCCATTCACACGCCCCTCAATCTGCTCCGGATTATCCGCCACCAGAGAGATACCACGCACAGCCGTGCCGCGTTTGGCGGTAAAGTTCGCCCCTTTTACGTTCAGATCCTTGGTCAGGGTTACCGTGTCACCCGCCTCCAGCAGCGCACCGTTGCTATCGAGATGTCTGACGCCAAACTCGTCGCTCTCACCTTCGCCCGTCGCCTGCGCCCAGGCCAGGGTCTCCTCATCCAGATAGAGCATATCGAGCAGCTCCTGGGGCCAGCCCTCGCCACTCAGGCGGGTCAGCATCCGCCAGGCCATCACCTGCACTGCCGGCACCTGGCTCCCAACATGCTGTCATTCAGACAACGCCAGTGATGCACATCGACCCTATCCGGGTTTTCGATCTGCTCACGACAACTGTTGCAGATCAGCACACACTCATCGACACCACCAGTTGAGGTAGGCGGCACGGCATAGACCCCCAGCCCCTCCGTTGCGCCACACAATTCACATTTCGATTCGCTACGCGCGTGTAATGCCTTCTCTGTACTCATCTATTTCGACCGTTCAACCGGAAAAACCCATTATGCCAAAAGGGCGCGGAGCTGGCTGGAATGACCTG
>AASF01000481.1 GCA_000168735.1 Candidatus Endoriftia persephone str. Hot96_1+Hot96_2
CGACTCGGTGCAGCCGCCGCGTCTCTTTGCCTGCACCACCCGCGCCCGGCGCAACTATGCTGAGGCGGCGTTCGAGGCGGGAGATGCGCTGCTGTTCGGCCCGGAGACCCGCGGTCTGCCCCAGGCGCTGCTCGATTCGCTGCCGGAACAGCAGCAGTTGCGCATCCCGATGCGGCCGGAGGTGCGCAGCCTGAACCTCTCCAATGCGGTGGCCCTGATCCTCTACGAAGCGTGGCGTCAGCAGGGGTTTACCGGGGGCGGATAGGGTCCGCTCCGGCGGGCCAGCCGCGTTTGGTGGCCAGCGCCTCACGATAGATCGCCTCGGTCTTTTCTGCCAGGCGACGGGTGGAGAACTCTGAGAGCACCCAGTCGCGGGCACCCTGCTTCAGCCGTTGCAGCAGATTAGGATCGTCGATGCAGCGGGTTACCCGCTCCGCCAGCAGCGCCTCATCCCCTAGCGGCACCACATAGCCCGCCTGGTCGTCGGGGATCACATAGCTGTTGTCGGAGACATCGGTGGCGACCACCGGCACGCCGCAGGCCATCGACTCCAGCGCCACGTTGGGGGTGCCTTCGTAGAGGGAGGGCAGCACTGTGATGTCGCAGACGTTGTAGAGCATCTCCACATCGTCGCGGTTGCCGACAAAGTGGCAGTATTCGCGCACTCCGAGCTGATCCACCAGCTCGCTCACCTCCTGCTTGTAGTCGGAGGAGCCGTGCAGTGCCGTGGGCCAGCTGGTCGCCGATCAGGATGAAGCTGGGTATCCGGGTGGCTCTCGAGTGATGCGTGCCACCGCCTTAGCAGAAGAGCGGGTGGTTCTTCTTGCCGTTTGTAGCTGCCGAACATGCCAACGTAGAAGGTGTCGGGGTTTAAACCCTAACTCCTCGCGGAGCGCCGAGGCATCTAGCGGTGCGAAGCGCTCGGCGTCGACACCATTATGCACCACCCGGTACTTCTCTTCTGGCTGGTTGAGGGTCTTGCGGTTGAATTTGGCACCGGCGTGGGAGTTGGCGATGCAGAGGTCGAGCATATAATGGGTCAGTGTGTAGGCGGCCCGCTGGACTTTTTTCAGGCTGTAGTTGGTGTTGCGCTCGGAGCCGACGATCAGCGGGGTGTCGGCGAGTCTGCCGGCCAGGCGCACCGCGATCTCCGCGTCGAACAGGTAGCCGTGCACGATGTCGGCTCTCAGTTGCTCCAGTAGCTGTGAGAGTTTCCAGGCGACCTTAAGGTCGAAGCGGGACTTTTGTGGATGATGTGTAGACGCTGCTCGCGCTGTTTGATGGTGTCGGCCA
>AASF01000480.1 GCA_000168735.1 Candidatus Endoriftia persephone str. Hot96_1+Hot96_2
CGCCCTGATCAACTACTTCTTCTTCGTCGCCGAGGAAGCGCGTCGTTTGATGGCGAAGCTCGGCTTCCGCAGCTTTGGCGAGATGATCGGCCAGTCCGAGCGTCTCGACATGCGCAAGGCGATCGGCCACTGGAAGGCGAAGGGGCTCGACTACTCCCGGTTGCTGGCCAAGCCGCAAGCCGCCGAGGGCGATGCGGTCTACAATAGCGAGCGCCAGGACCATGGTCTCGACAAGGCGATCGACAACGAGCTGATC
>AASF01000479.1 GCA_000168735.1 Candidatus Endoriftia persephone str. Hot96_1+Hot96_2
CTTGATCAGGATCGAGTTGGCGATCCCCTCGTCGATACCGCGCTGCAGGATCTTGGTGTTGGTGACGAACAGGTCGTCGCCCACCAGCTGCACCCGTTTGCCCAGCTTCTCGGTGTGGATTTTCCAGCCTGCCCAGTCGCTCTCGTCCATACCATCCTCGATGGAGATGATCGGGTACTGATCGACCCAGCTGGCCAGCAGTTCGGTAATACTCTGCCGCTGTGTAGGCCTTGTTCTCATAGGCCAACACATACTTGCCATCCCGATAGAACTCGGAGCTGGCCACGTCGAGGCCCAGGTAGATATCGCTTCCGGCCTTGAAACCGGCCTTGTCGATCGCCTCGAGGATGACGTCGATCGCCTCCTGGTTGGAACTCAGGTCGGGGGCGAAGCCGCCTTCATCGCCCACCGAGGTGTTCATCCCCTTGCCCTTCAGGACCGACTTCAGCGCGTGGAATACCTCGGCGCCGTAGCGCACCGCCTCGCGGATCGAGCCGGCACCTACCGGCAGGATCATGAACTCCTGCAGGTCGACGCTGTTGTCGGCATGCGCCCCGCCGTTGATGATATTCATCATCGGCACCGGCATCCGGTAGGGACCGGCGGAGAGCGAACGGTAGAGCGGCAGGGCGCGCTCCTGGGCTGCGGCGTGGGCCGCCGCCATGGAGACGCCAAGCAGCGCGTTGGCGCCCAGTTTGGACTTGTTATCGGTGCCATCCAACGCCAGCATAGTGTTATCCAGCGCGGTCTGATCGGTGACTTCCTGACCGATCAGGGCGTCGCGCAGCGGGCCGTTGACGTTGCCGACCGCATTCAACACACCTTTACCGAGGTAACGGCTGTTGTCACCAGTCGCGCATCTCCAGCAGCCTCACGGGAGCCGGTGGAGGCCCCGGAGGGAACCATGGCGCGGCCAATGGCGCCGTCGGCGGTGA
>AASF01000478.1 GCA_000168735.1 Candidatus Endoriftia persephone str. Hot96_1+Hot96_2
GATCACCATGATGCGTTCATCCTCAAACAGGATCGACCTGCTCCAAACGCTCCCGCTGTTCTCGCGAGAACCTGGTGAGGGGCGGGTGAAGCTGCCAGCCGTACCGGTGGAATACGCACCTGGTCACCCAATTTTAGGCGGTAGTCGGCCTTCACCCGACCACGATTGACCCGCACCTCCCCCTTGCGGAGGATGCGATAGATATAGCTGCGTGGTTGCACCTTTAAGCTCTCTCAGCAGAAAATTATCGATTCGCTGCCCCTCGCTGCCCTGTTCCACCGAGACCATCCGTACCGTCGGGGTTTTCTTTTGTCTATCTGGCATTTAGCTTCTGCTTTTGTTCCACGGTGATTGATGCCCTCGCCGAAGATTGTTATATTTCCAGGTGATTTTTTTGACGCTGGTGAATGCGAGGCACTCTCCGGCGTCAGCACGGCAAGAAATTTCATCCCCCCAGCCTCCGCAATTTTGGGGTGAGGGAACGATGTCAAAGCCACGCCGGAAGGCCTTAACGAGCCGGTACCTCAGCCTCTGCTTGCACTGTTCAGAGACCCGTACCGCCCTCAGCCGTTTCCGTCGTGGGATCGACCGAAAAGAATTGAGGTGCCGTCTGACTCGGCCACCCTCCCCTGCAACTTCAGTGCTGCGCCACGTCGGGAAAGCGCCGGAAATCCGCATGATTGCGGCCGTAGCGCCCCGGGACGCAAACGCGCCCATTCCGTGGCGAGCCTTTTCCGAGCAGGGGACTGGCCCCCAGACGGCGAACTTTAACAGTTTTTCAACTGTCCGAGCTAGCATGAAATCAGCTAGCTGATCCGGAGCCTGTGCCGTGAAATTTGGCCTGCTCTTGATCCAGACAATGCGCAACCGGCCCCGAGATTTATTGGATGAGGCCGCCGCATGGCCGAGGCTCTGCTGCTTTCCAGCTCGGACAGTTGATAATGGACACAACACAACATGAAAAGAATGCTGATC
>AASF01000477.1 GCA_000168735.1 Candidatus Endoriftia persephone str. Hot96_1+Hot96_2
GATCAGTTTGAGCTGCGCACCAATGAAAACCAGCAGGCGATCCACCTGTTGCACGCCTCACGCCAGGCGGTGGAGGCATTCGAGGCACGCTTCATCCGGCAGATTGAGCTACGCCGCCAAGTAAAGCGTAATCTGATCGGCCTGACCCGCAAAGACAATGTGGATTTCAGCGGCCTTGCGCGGGTCGCCCACGCCACCGACGCCACCGACTGGCGCGTCGAGATCCCCTTCGTGGTCATCACCCCCGACACCGAGGCGGAGGTAGCAGCAGTGGTGCGCGCACTGCATCGCACTCCGGTCTGACCATCATCCCACGCGGTGGCGGCACCGGTTACACCGGAAGTGCGGTGCCGCTCGACCCCCACTCGGCGGTGATC
>AASF01000476.1 GCA_000168735.1 Candidatus Endoriftia persephone str. Hot96_1+Hot96_2
GATCATCAACCCACAATACTGAACTAATTATATTTTTAGAATTTTCGACTATCACTTTCTCAGTGAGAATACGCTCTGTATTTGGTAAATTATTTATCCGATCTTCTATTGCAATAATTTTGTCTTGCAGGTCTCCAATTAGACCTCTTTGTAGTTGATTGTAGTCGACAATTGAAATTTCCAAATCCCCAACCTTGAGAGTCGATTTTCTCCAAGCCCACGACTTGATGCACGAACTAATAGGCTCTCGCGCAAACCATGCAACCGACATAGCTAGTATTGGCCACATCAACGATGCAAGGGCTTCAATCAACTTTGCTGTGTTAACCATATTCTTTACTATGCCCAACGTCGCAATTCACCGGCGCGCTGCGAAGCGGAGCGTCCGAGTGAAATTGCCTTGTTATATTTCATTATCTAATTCTAGTTAACTTTCCCATACCTGTAAACGGCAGTGTTTGGGCCTGTAATAGTAACTCTCATTGTTGTGCCTTTTGCAAGACCATCAACATATGTGACCAGAATATCATTGTCTTCCATGTTTATAAGTTACTTTACCTAATTAAACCCATGCTTTCTTCTTCACCATCTCGATAGGTTACAGTTAAGGGGACGAATCCACTCATTTTCCATGTTCCTTCGAGTGGACCAGGACCTTCCGAGCACGCAAAGAGCAAAGTGAATGTTAGTAGAATAAATATGATTTTTAATTTTGGCACGCAAACTCCTTTTCTTAATTAAATATAACAGAGAGATAGGCCGCGGCAGTCTATTACAGATAGCACTACCACGCTCTATTGCGTAATAGACTGCCAGGCAGCCATGACGGTAGCAGGTTTGATCCCTCACACAAAACAAACAGGCTCTTGGTCTATCTCTATCTCTTGTGTCACTGGCTGATAGCTGCCGTGGATGCCGAGATACCAATACGTCATGTTGGGGGCTACCCAAACAGCCGGGCTGCTGGCCTGCGCGGCTACGTGTGGGCCTATTTTTATCTCGCTATATTCGATCTCGGCGCCCACCGAAGGGTACACCCCTCGCTTGCTGAT
>AASF01000475.1 GCA_000168735.1 Candidatus Endoriftia persephone str. Hot96_1+Hot96_2
GATCAGCCCAGCAGCGAGCAGACTCGAGACCAGCAGACCCTGTCGTTCAGGTAACGGAGCCATCTTCGACACCTCTTCTGGCGAACGCTGCAACAGCGCCGCCGCCAACCGAAACAGATAACTCGCCTCCACCACCGTGGCCGAGAGAAAGACCAGCAATGCCATCATGTAAAGTGGCTCGCTCTGCCCCGCCAGCCCGCTGATCAAGGGCGATT
>AASF01000474.1 GCA_000168735.1 Candidatus Endoriftia persephone str. Hot96_1+Hot96_2
GATCATCAGACCGGCCACGGAGGCGGCATTCTGCAGCGCGAAACGAGTCACCTTGGTGGGATCGAGGATACCCATCTCGATCATGTCACCGTAGGTGTCGTTAGCGGCGTTGAAGCCGAAGTTACCTTCGCCCTCGCCCACCTTGTTCAGCACCACTGACGGCTCGCCACCAGCGTTGGCAACGATCTGGCGCAGCGGCTCTTCCATGGAGCGGCAGGCGATGGTGATGCCCACATCCTGATC
>AASF01000473.1 GCA_000168735.1 Candidatus Endoriftia persephone str. Hot96_1+Hot96_2
ACGGCGGCCTGCTCACCGCCCTCAGCCTGGCGCAGCAGTGGCAGGTGCCGGTCAAGGTGATCTCCGCCTTCGACCCCTACTACCACTATGTTGCCTTCAACCGTATCGCCGGCGTGCTCTCCGAAGAGGCGGGCAAGGTATTCCGCTTCCAGGAGCAGGAGAAACTGCACGAAGAGATCATCGACTCGGGTCTGGCGAAGATCTACCAGGGCCACCTCGACGTGGCAAAACAGGTCGCCGCCGACCAGGGTATCGAGGTCGAGACTACACTGCTCGACGGCAAACCCAACGACGTCATCGACCGCTATCTGAAACGGGAGAAACCCTCCCTGCTGATAATTGGCAAGCTCGGCATCCATGCCGATGAGGGGCTCGACATCGGCGGCAACACCGAGGCACTGCTCAACGATTGCGACTGTGCCATCCTGCTGAGTCAGCGCGAATACCAGCCACCGGTGGAGAAGATCGCCGCCGTCACCACCTCATGGACCCACGAAGCGGAGACGCGCATGAACCGCGTGCCTTCACTTCGTGCGCAACATGGCACGCATGGCTATCCTGCGTTACGCTCAGGAACGCGGCCACACCGTGATC
>AASF01000472.1 GCA_000168735.1 Candidatus Endoriftia persephone str. Hot96_1+Hot96_2
GATCACCAAGAGCATCGGCGACGACTGGATCGCCAACCTGCCCCGAGATCAGCCAGATCGAAAAGCTCGCCGACAGCCGCGTGTTCCGCCGCAAGTGGCGCGACATAAAACAAACCAACAAGCAGCGCCTGGCAGCGATGGTCAAGGCCGACTGCGACGTGGAGTTCAACCCCGAATCGCTGTTCGACGTGCAGGTCAAACGCATCCACGAATACAAACGTCAGCTGCTCAACATCCTGCATGTAATCCACCTCTACAATCGCATCCGCGCCGGCGACACCGCCAACTGGACCAACCGCTGCGTACTGATCGGCGGCAAGGCGGCACCTGGCTATGTGATGGCAAAGCTGATC
>AASF01000471.1 GCA_000168735.1 Candidatus Endoriftia persephone str. Hot96_1+Hot96_2
GATCAAGACATTTTGTCCACGGGTGAACTGGTAGTCATTGCTCGCATCAATGAAGAGTACGGAATCGTCTGGTTTGTCCATTCGGAAAATCAGCACAGCAATGGGAATGCTCGTATTCGGAAGCAACCGATCTGGCAGAACTACGACAGCATCCAGTAGGTTGTGCTCGATTAAGCGCTGGCGAATATCGCCATCACTTCCGCCGCGATACAGAACGCTCAGGCTAGTTATCACAGCCATTCGGCCATGATCTTGATTGAGTGAGGCAAGCATGTGCTGAATGGCCGCAAAGTCGCCTTATTGGTATCGCCAATTGGGGGTTGAGAAACGACCACATCGAAGCGCTTAAGCCGATTCTCAATATCGATCAATTGAGGTGCACGAATGCTATCACCTAAAGCGATTCGATGGTTTACATGGCCATTTAGATAGAGGTTGAGTTTCGACAGGCTCCAAGCGGATTGACTGCGTTCTTGCCCAAACATCGCATTATGCGCAGCTTTATCACGCTCCAAGGCATCGTTTACGCAACTCAGAAGCAATGAGCCTGAGCCACAGAACGGGTCGCACAGGGTTTCACCACTGCGCAAGGCAAGCAGTTTCGCAACTAAAGCTGACACTCCGACTGGAGTAAAAGGAACATCAGCCACATGTCCTCTTACGCTTGAGAGCCGCTCAAGCAATAACGAAAACAATCTACCCACAACAGCAGTGTCGGACAATTGAGTCGAGCTGAGATTGAAGGAGTTAGAGCACTTCATCGTTCATGAATACCACCACACACCGCATTCAGGCTTGAGAAATCAGACGCCTTATGAGAAATGGCAAGAAGGCATCAAACATTCACCAGTGGTCCCTATTGAAGACCTGGAAGACCTGAATCTTCTTCGCGGACTGCCTAAGCGAAGCACCCTACAGCGACACGCTGGCATTTTTTATGAGTACGAGACTTTCCGCCACG
Source organism: Candidatus Endoriftia persephone str. Hot96_1+Hot96_2 (assembly GCA_000168735.1). Lineage (GTDB taxonomy): Bacteria > Pseudomonadota > Gammaproteobacteria > Chromatiales > Chromatiaceae > Endoriftia > Endoriftia persephonae. Next base: position 962 of record AASF01000471.1, read on the forward strand.
AAGAGTTGGCGGATATCTATGACTACTTGTTGTCCGTCCAGAAGTCGGGGCGAATCATAATCGATTACTTCGTCGACGAAAACAACGCCGGGGCTATCTCGGTTGTGGACCCCCGGTCCTGGAAGTAGCGGCAGGCTCATCAATGTTCGGAACAAGGAATGGGATATCGCCGACAGGCGGTCTTTCTATGACTTAAAAGCGACACGTGCGGGCCGGAAAACCAAAACCAATCAGGCACCGCTTGTTACCGACGAGGAAGTCAAGGTCAAGCCTAGGGGCAAGAACAAGAAACCTGGGGACGATGTGCCGTTCCTGGATGACGAACCAACCATTCGCGCCACCAAACAGTCTTTCGAACCGCCTTCGACTATTGCACCCAAGTGCGGACGAGTTGCAGCTCCCGATTACTTCACTTTCTGACAATTCTTTTGACGAGGAGGATGACGATGACTTCTGAGATTAAGCTAAAAGACCAAACAGTCCGTTTCAAGCAACAACTGTTCTTTGATGGCCGAGTCAAAGGCGGTTTCAAGGCAATTGAGAAATGCCATAAGACTGCTGGCTTCCACGATGCAAAATCCATGTTCATGGTGGGACAATCTGGAGTTTGGTAAAAGCACCATCGCAAAAGGCTACAGTG
>AASF01000470.1 GCA_000168735.1 Candidatus Endoriftia persephone str. Hot96_1+Hot96_2
GCCCTGATCACCCCGATTTCCAGTCGGATCGGGTAGAGAAAAATGTAAAAGTCAGCGGTCTCTCTGGGTAACTAGATCCCCGCTGTATCGGGTCATCTCTGCATTCAAGGATAATCTAAGGTGTCTTCGCTGGACCCCCGCAAAAGCAAGTACCAGAGGCAGTTTCGCCCCCTGGCTCAACCGCTGCAAGGGACAAATTGGAGTTGCTTCGTCTATGTCAGCGCACTACTGACCGAACTCTTCGCCAATTCAGACAAGGCGCTGATGAGTTTCGCGCAAAAGGCCGAAACCAACGAAGTGCAAAACCGCTTTTTCGAGGCGATGGCCATCATCCGCAAGCGCCGTGGGCTTGTCGAACACGAGTTCCGTGAACAACTGAGCGAAGGGTTCGACCATTTCTGGGAATCATCCAACAGCCACTCCGGGGGGTTGGGCATGGGCAGCGACATGGAGCTCGAACTGGTGGACCGGGATGCCATGGACCAGACCACTGCACTCGAAAACATGGTGGCCAAAACTATCAGCGAGCACCGCACCGAGCTCTACGCACTCAGCCAGCGCCTCTCCGTCGTCTACGGCGGCAACGAAGTCAAATCCAAGCGAATCCCCGCCGGCCCCTATCAGCTGACCATCGCCTTCAACGATGCGATCGACGGCCTGGGTCTGGAATCCCGCATTCGCATCATCGTACTGGCACTCTTCAACAAGTACGTGTTGAAGCAGCTTG
>AASF01000469.1 GCA_000168735.1 Candidatus Endoriftia persephone str. Hot96_1+Hot96_2
TCAGGTGGCCAATTCATTGTTTGATACGCTGCTCTCAGCAGTGAGGTAATCTATGTCGCGGATGTCAACCAACCTGATTTTCGAGAATGGTCTCAACCGCATGCTTGAGACCCAGAGCAAACTGGTCAAGACGCAGCAACAGATCGCCACCGGACGGCGTGTGCTCTCCCCCCAGGACGACCCGGCCGCGGCTGCCTATATTCTTGGCCTGCGCAACACCATCTCCACCGTGGAGCAGTACCAGGACAATAGCGAGCGAGTGCGCGCCCGCCTGGAGCTGGAGGAGACCACCCTGCAAGGGGTTACTAACCTGTTGCCGCGTATCCAAGAGTTGGCGGTGCAGGGGCAGAACGATGCCCTCACCGCGGAGCAGCGCAACGCCATCGCCGAGGAGGTGCTGCTGTTGCGTGATC
>AASF01000468.1 GCA_000168735.1 Candidatus Endoriftia persephone str. Hot96_1+Hot96_2
GATCAGCTTGGCTGGCTGGCGGCTGACGCGGCTGACCGAGCAGCAGCGCCCCCATGCCGAGCGCTTCCATGCGTCTCTCTTCGAGTGATCTGCACCTTCAGCTTGGTATTGCCGCGCCCCAGTTTTTGGGCCTGCGCGGCGATGTGGCTGGGGGTGCAGATGTTGCCGGGGAGGTTCGCCAGATCTTTGGCAAGGGTCATGCCGTTGGCGATGGCTTGGCCGTGGGCCAGGGCCCGCTGGGCTTTTTTGGTGTAGCGCCGGTCGTTGAGGAACGCACGCGGTGAGGCGTTTCAGCGGGCGGGGGTTCTTTTTTGGCTGTCGCTTTTGAGTTGGTCGAAGTGGTAGAGGGCCTTCCTCTGCAGCGATCACCCCATCGCGCACCGCCTGGTAGAGCGAGGCGTCGTTGAGTGTCAGGTCGCTCAGGCAGCAGATGGCGTTGCTGGCCTGTCCCTTGTCGAGGGTTTTGACCACACCGCTGATCGTCTTGCGGTAGGCCTTCAGGTCGAACTCCCGAGCCTTGCCGAGTCCCACCAACAGCAGACGCTCCGCTTGGATACCGGGTACATCGAACAGCATCAGTTGCTGGACGGCGTCGCCATCCATCTCGCCCCGTTTCA
>AASF01000467.1 GCA_000168735.1 Candidatus Endoriftia persephone str. Hot96_1+Hot96_2
TGATCAGCACTGTGGCTGGGCTCTTCGCCACCAGCCCGATGGTCTTGAAGACCTCTTTCATGGCACGGCTGCGGCCGACCATGGTGAGCGGGTGGCCGCCCGGCTGGATGCTTTTTTCGGTATTGACCAGATCGTCGTTGTTATCGCTGTTGAGCTTGTCGATCGACGCCTCCAGCTCATCGATATCGATCGGTTTGTGGATGTAGTCGTCGGCGCCCTTCTGCATCGCCTCGATGGTGCTTTCCATATCGTGGAAGGCGGTGATC
>AASF01000466.1 GCA_000168735.1 Candidatus Endoriftia persephone str. Hot96_1+Hot96_2
TGATCATCGATCAGCACAAGCTACAGTGTGCAGGATATCCAGAGCGCGGCTGTTTGGCGAGTCGGTACAGGTCAACGTGTTGCCACAGACGGATGCAGATGGGCCGCGCAGCCGCGTCGAGATCGCCCTGCCGCTGCGGGTGGAACAATTGCAACGACAGTTTCCGCAGCTGGCGGACTACCCACTCACAGTGTAGCAGCGAGGCTCGTCTGGTGCTCGATATCGCCCACGCCGAGGCTGCCGAAACGCCACTGCGCCTGTCGCTTGAGTCGGAACTGCGAGGCCTGGCTGTCGATCAGCCGCAGCCGCTGGGGCAAGCAGGCCGGAGAGCGTCGCCCGGTCAAGGTTGTTGTTTGAGTTTCAGGCCGATGAACGGTTTGAACTGCAGGCGGAGTATGGCCCCAGACTGAAGGCGCATCTGGCGGGGGGGGCGGAGGGGCGGATCGAGCGCGGCGAGATCGTCGTGGGTGGTGCAGCGCCACGCCTGCCAGCACAGCCGGGGCTGCAGGTGCGAGGCCGGCTCAACGAGCTTGATCTCGATCAGTGGATGCGGCAACTGTCGTCCCACTGGCAGAGTCCCGGACATCAGGAAGGCTTGCTCGAATCCCTCGACCTGCAGATCGAGCAGCTCAAGCTGGCGGGAGTT
>AASF01000465.1 GCA_000168735.1 Candidatus Endoriftia persephone str. Hot96_1+Hot96_2
TAAGATCAAAGTTTGGATTGCTGAAAGACTATCTTATGTATTCCGGGGCAACGGATTATAGAAAAAATCATCTCAAGCTCATCAAAGCATATGCACAATTGCCTCAGGAGGTTCGTTCTAGGCATCAATTGGCTTTTGTTGGTGGGTTACCAGATGATCACCGAAGTAGCTTCTTGAACCATGCTGCGCAGTGTGGGCTAGGAGAAGATGAGTTGATCATCACAGGGCGTGTTACCGATGATGAGATGATTGCTTTGTATAATCTCTGCAAGGCATTTGTTTTTCCTTCATGGCATGAGGGGTTCGGCCTTCCTGCACTGGAGGCTATGAGTTGTGGTCGTGCTGTAATTGCCTCCAATACATCTAGCTTGCCAGAGGTTGTCGGATACCCTGACGCGCTCTTCGACCCGTTTGATGAACACAGCATGACGGATAAAATCGCGCATGTACTTTTAGACGATAAATTTCGTGCTGACCTAGAACAGCATTGCTTTGAAAGGTCGAAGAAGTTTTCTTGGGGGGACACAGCTAAGCGTTCAATAGCTGCAATGGAAAATCACCATGAACAGTTTGGTCCATCGCAAAGAAATCATGTCGCATTAAATGATAGTGATACATTACGGAAATCATTAATTGAAAGTATTGCAGGACTGTCATTTCCGTTTAATGATAATGATTTGTTTAGTGCGGCTGAAGCTATCGCACAAAATCAAGGGGCAAACGATAAACGTCAATTATTGGTGGATATTTCAGAATTGA
>AASF01000464.1 GCA_000168735.1 Candidatus Endoriftia persephone str. Hot96_1+Hot96_2
GCGGTAAGAATACCCTAACTTCAGGTGATGGCAAGTAAAAATTGCCTATATATTAGTAGTTTATAATGTTTGCGGCAGTGCTTCCGCAGGCCTCGGATGGGTTTGCTGTGGACCGCCTAATGGTTAACCGTAATGCTTGTTTGTGTTTTATCCTGCAACGGAGATCATTGAGATTTGGCCTGTGCTTCCGAGTGTCGTTGCTGCAGTTCCTGCAGGCGGGCCTCAAGCTGTGACTGAAGATAAAAATCCCCCTTGTCGGGTTGCTTCAGGGCAATCTCGAGCTGGTTGATGGCGGCAGCCAGATCCCCTTCGAAGACATAGGCCTCGGCAAGCTGCCGGTGAGATTCAGTCTGTTTGCCCCGGGCCTGTGCGGCGCGGGCGGCAAGTCGCAACAGGCGCGGTTCCCGGGGACGAAGCGCGCGCAGTTGATCGATAACCTTATCGACCTCGCTCTGTTTTCCCGCCTTGAGCAGAGTCTCCGCATAGTGAATTGCCAGCGGGTAGTCGTTCGGTAGCAGCAGGTAGGCTGTCTGCAAAGTCTGTAGAGCCTGCTCCATCTCCTTCCGGGCGAGGGCGATGCGGGCCTGCACC
>AASF01000463.1 GCA_000168735.1 Candidatus Endoriftia persephone str. Hot96_1+Hot96_2
AATTGAATTAGCGGCGCGAATCGCCCTTGGTTCGGGCGATCGCCTGATCGCTCGGTTGCGGCTGGGTCAGCCCGTTCTGGCGGGCCTGGTCGGTCAGGTAGAGCAGGTCGGAGCGGACCTCCTTAAGATCGGTCTGCAACTGTTGGTTCAGCTGTCGCAGCAGCGTCACCGACTGGTCGTACAGTTTTTGCTCGACCCTCTCCTGCACCTGCGCCCGCAACCCCCAATGGATCAAGCTGGCCAGCAGCATCAGGCCGAGCAGGATTAATAGCAGATGATGGGTAAGACGGTGGTTCGGTTGCATCGCTGAGTTGGGCGTCACGCTTAGCTGTTGTGTGAGAGGATGGACACCTCACGAAAAACCACCACCGCACCCCGTTATTTTCTTCTCCTCGATGATCGGGGTGCAGGTGTACTCGGCGTGGAAGCTGCCGCCATCCTTGCGCCAGAACAGCGCATCGCTGCTGCGGTGTGTCACGCCATTGCGCAACACACGGGCGATCGGGCATTCACCTTCGGGGAAGGGCTCGCCGTTGGCCCGAGTGTGGTGCCACATGGGCGTGGCTGTTACGCCCGAGCATCTCATCCACCTCATAGCCCAGCAGTCGGGCCGCCATCGGGTTGACGAAACTGTGGTTGGCCTGCAGATCGAGGCCGAGAATGCCGTCACCGGCCAATTCCAGGATCAGTTCCTGCTGCTTCTGGCTGAGCCGGTTTTCCTCCTGCAGTTGTTTTATCGGGTCAATGTTGTCGATGGCTACCACCAGATATTTGATCTGCCCGCTGATATCGCGCACACAGGAGATGTTTAGCCGGGCCCAAAATGCAGTTTGGTCGGCCCGTTTAAGACGCAGCTCAACCGCGCCCTGTCTGGTGTCGCCGCGACGAATCTCGTTGAGATATCTCAGTCCCGTCGAAAGATCATCGGCAAGCAGCAGCTCCTTCAGATTGAGAGAGTGTAGCTCTCTGGCACTGTAGCCAGTCATCTCGCAGAACTTTTGATTCTGTTTCAGGAAGGCGCCGTTGAGTGTGAGGTGTGCGATGCCCACCGCGGCCTGCTCAAAGGTCACACGTAACTGCTCTTCATTTTGCATCAGGTTTCGCTGGTTGGCTTTGAGGGTGCGGTTGAGACGGGCGATACGCCATACCAAGGACGATTCGCGGCCGCTAATTCATTCG
>AASF01000462.1 GCA_000168735.1 Candidatus Endoriftia persephone str. Hot96_1+Hot96_2
CGCTGGGCTACTTGGGGCTGGCGCCCCAATACCCCGGTAGCGTTTTCCCCGAGGTGNCGGCGAAGCAGGAGGCGGAGCTGCAGGCCTCGATCGCGCTGCTGCACCGCTACGGCATGACCGGCGTCGATGGCGGCATCGGTGGCCCGCTGTTCAAGGGTTACAGCGATGGCCAGCCGGTGATCGACTTCAGCCAGGCCGACAAGACCATGGCGGCCCTGCAGGGCCTCTACAGCGGCGAGATCAACAGCTACGGCGGCATCGGCATCCAAGGGCTCTCGACCTACTCGACCCAGGATACCAGCGCCTATGGCAAACCCTATGTGGAGGTGCTGGCCGACCTGCTGGCGGCGATCGAGTCCCACGGCGCGGCCAACAACTGGCTGTCGCTGATCCACACGGTTGGTGACGAGCCTGCGGGTGAGGCGATCCAAGACTCATTGGCAGCCGCCCAGGCTTTCCACCAAGCCGACCCCCAGCAGCCGCACCAGCGTCTTCTCCAGCCTCACCGATCCGGCCAGCGATCCCCGCGCCGCCTTCGCCGGGGTGGTCGATCGCATCTATGTCACCCACCACAGCGCCGCCGGGTTGCAGCACATCGTCGATCAGGGCAGCGAGTGTGCCAGCTACAACCTGCGCAGCCGCTACCACCGGGGCGTCTATCAGTACAAGCTGGCGCGGGAGTTCGGCTGCCGGGGCCACATGCAGTTTATGTGGAGCTCGGTGCATGCCGACCCCTGGTATGACCTGGACGGTCGCGAAAGCGAACAGGCCGCCGTCTTCACCCATGCCGACGGTAGCCTGCGCCACACTCTGGAGCTGGAGCGCTACCGTGAAGCGGTGGACGACTACCGCTACCTGCTGAAGCTGGAGCAGCAGATCGCCGCCAGTGATGACTCGGCCGCCAAGACAGAGGCCCAGGCCTGGCTGCAGGCGACCCTCGATGCGATGGAGGTCGGCCACGACCGGCCCCACGCCTGGAGCGAGGCAGAACTGGACGGGCTGCGTCAGCAGGCCGCGGCACATATCGAACACCTGCTGCCGGATTATGATGCCGATGGCATCCCGGACGCCCTCGATGCCG
>AASF01000461.1 GCA_000168735.1 Candidatus Endoriftia persephone str. Hot96_1+Hot96_2
GAAGTCAGCAGCAGATAGAAGAGAACGGCGGCAGAGAGTACGATTCTGACAAGCGCCTGTTCGCGCTCGGAGATGAGCGACTTTTCCAAATCATCAGGCATTTTTCCTTGTTGGCGCATCGCTTGATGTCATCTGGTTTGATATCTAAACATGCAGATAGGTCCCCTCTGGAGCCGGTCTTTCCACCCCGATCGCTGGATTTTCGGCACCTTGGGCGAAAAAGACAAAAAACTGCCGCGTCATGATAGCTGAAATTCTGACTCCATTGTGAGAAGGGGGGCGAGTTTTGCTTTCTGGTTCACAGGTTCTTGCCTATAATCCCTCTCCGTCAGACATTGTGAGTCTGGGAAAGGTCGGGTCAACAAATAACAAAAGGTGTTCAGCCTCATGTCAATCGAGTCCGTTGTTATCGAAGCCATCGCAAAACAGAAACAGCTGAGTCTGGATGCGATTTCGCTGGATTCAAAACTGCAGGATCTTGGTGTCTCCTCTCTGGACGCGATTACAATCGTCTACGAAGTTGAAGAGGCCTTCGATGTCGAGGTGCCTAATGATGCGCTCGAGCGTCTGGATCGCGTTAAGGATATTGTAGAAGGTGTTAGTCGGTTGCTGTCCAAAGATACGGTAGGTTGATGAGGCGGGTTCTCATAACCGGCCTGGGAGTGGTCTCCCCGCTGGGAAACGATATTGGATCTGTGAGTGCCAGTTTGCGCAGTGGCGCCAGCGGCATTCACAGGCTGAGACGTATTGACACTGCAGATCTTAAGGTGCAGATCGGTGCGGAGGTAGATGATACAGTCTTTGCCGATCCTGACAGTGACCTGAATTATTCGCATCTGGACAGATTTTCCAAATTTGCCGTCAAGGCGGCTGCTGAGGCACTGCTCGATTCAAAACTGCCCCCGGAGGCGTTTGAGAGGATGGCGGCAATCATCGGTACCGGTTGCGGCGGCAAGGAGACCGATGAGGAGACATACTGCAGACTCTACAAGGAGGGTAAGTTACGGGCCCATCCGATTACCATTCCCAAAGGGATGCCGAGCGCTGCGGCCAGCCAGGTGAGCATGCAGTTTGGTATCCGTGGTCCAGTCTTTTCCGTGACCAGTGCCTGCTCTTCTTCAGCCCATGCCATCGCCCAGGGGGTGATGATGATCCGCTCAGGGATGGCCGATGTGGTGATTGCTGGTGGAACCGACGCCCCCTTTACCTTCGGTCTGCTGAAAGCGTGGGAGGCCCTGCGCGTGCTTTCCGGGATACCTGCCGCCA
>AASF01000460.1 GCA_000168735.1 Candidatus Endoriftia persephone str. Hot96_1+Hot96_2
AAACGAATCGCCCTTGATCCGGTAGGGAAGGATCTCGGCATTCTGGACCGTAACCTGGTGCGGGCAACGGCCGCACGTCCTCCGCATTGAGCCGGGTACGTACCTGCTCGAGAAGATCCGCGTTCGCACGACCGTCACCCTCGGTCGGATAACACGGTCACCACCACCTCGCCATGGCGTCGGGCTTTGCACCGAGACATCCCGTACCTGCGGGGATGCGCTCAGCGCATGGAACACATAGCTGCCCACCGGCCCGGCAGTGCTTTGTAACTTTCCAGTGACAGCTGGGCGCGATAGCGCAAGCGCTCGTCGTCTTCGTAAACCGGCGGTACCGGAGGCTGCGCTTGTGGATCACCGGCTGAAATAATCTGGCGCGTGACGCCATAGAACGCAGCCAGGTTGTCCAGATCAGAACCCCTGGCATAGGCCAGCATCACGGAACGGCTGGCATCGTTAATGCGGGCGCGCAACAACAGTTCCCGATATGCCGCGACCTCCAGCAGTTTGTATACGGGGTCGCTTTCCACGGCCGCGGAAAATTGCGGTGCACGTGCCTGCAGCTCTGCTTTGAGCGAATCAAGGATCGTCTCGAAATCCAAAGGCTCCAACACATCCGGTGCAATGCAACTTGGCCAGGTCGATGACGCTGAAGCCGG
>AASF01000459.1 GCA_000168735.1 Candidatus Endoriftia persephone str. Hot96_1+Hot96_2
ATCACCAGCGGCACCAGGTAGCTGCGGAATTGGGCCACCACCAGCAGATAGATCATCAGCAGCCCCACCGAGTAGGCAATGCCCATATCGCGGAAGGTCTCGTAGGTGATCTGCCACTCACCATCCCACTTCAGGCTGTACTCGTAAGGATTCTCCGGCTGACTCAGAAACCACTGGTCGATACCGCCTTCCCCATCGAGCTGGCTTGAGATCCCAAATAGACCGTAGAGCGGGCTGTCGGTCTCACCCGCCATGTCACCGGTAACATAGACCACCGGCATCATATCCTTATGGTAAATCGAGTACTCACGCACCCGCGGGATCACTTCAACAATCTCCGACAGCGGCACCAGACTGCCGCTCTGGGAGCGCAGCCGCAGCGACAACACCTGCTCCAGATCGGCCTTGTCGGCATCTGAATACTCAAGGCGGATCGGCACCGCATACTTCAGGTTCTCACCGTGCAGAAAGCTGACATCCTCACCAGCCAGCACCGTCGCCAATGCCTCGACGATGCTGCTTTTGCGGCACTCCAAGGCGTGCCGCCTTAGCCCTATCAACCTGCAGCCACAAACTTCGCCGCGGGGTGTTCGACGCTGTCATCCACATCGACGATATCCGG
>AASF01000458.1 GCA_000168735.1 Candidatus Endoriftia persephone str. Hot96_1+Hot96_2
GGCCTTGATCAACAGCAGGGTGTCGGGGGGGGGATCAGCCAGATAGGCGCTGATCGCTTTGGAGCCGTGGGGTGCCGATCTTTGAACTCGACAGGCGTAGATCGAGGAGCCGCTTATCGCCAAACAGAGAGAGGCTCTGCCCCGCCTCAAGCAGCTGATTCCAGTCGAAACCCGGGCCAACCTCCAACAACTCACGCTCACTGAAGCCCTGAGACCTAGCCGTCTGACGCACCTGATCCGCCGCCTCGCCCAATTGCAGTGGCTCATCACCGCTCAGCAGATAGACCGGAGCCAGCGACTTGTTCAGTTGGGCCGGCAGCTGATCGTTGCGCAGACGCATCAGCGGCTAGAGCCGGGCCTGCAGATGGCGCAGGATCTGTCCAGCCAGGTTGCGCCGCATCTCCTGCTGCACCAACGCCGCCTCATTGCGTCGCCCCAGCTCTTCGGTGCCGCTGTAGATCAGCTGGCGCAGCACCTGCAGACTCTGGGGTTCGATCCGCTGCTCGCCTGTTGCTGCAGTCACCTGGTACTCCACTGTCAGTTTGAGCTCATACTCCAGCGCTTTGCCGTTGGCATCCACCGAAAGGGCTCGGTACTCGATCTGATCCTTCAGCACCTGCAGATGGTGTCTCGCCGCTGCTTCGCTGGCAGCCAGCTTGCGCACCGGAGGCGCTCAGCTCCTGACGCAGCATGGCTGCCAGGCTGGTGGCGGCCAGCATCCCCCTGGATGTAGAGTCCATCCAGATTCGGCGTTGCCTGCTGGTAGCCCTTGAGATGGAAGCCGCAGCCGCTCAGCAGCAAGACAAGCACTACCCACAGGACAATCCGGTAATGACGTTTCATTGAGATCTATCCATCCTCACCATGCTGAACTTCAATCATCCGTAGGAGCACCGCTTGCGGCGCTCCTACTGCCAGATCACTTGGCAACTATGTTCACCAGCTTGTTGGGCACCACGATCACCTTGCGCACCGTCGCCTCGCCGATGAACTTCTGCACGTTGTCATTGGCCATCGCAGCCACCTCGACAGCTGCCTTATCGGCATCGGCGGGCACCTGGATCTTCGCCCGCACCTTGCCATTGACCTGCACCACATACTGAATGCTCTCCTGCTTCAGCGCCGCCTCGTCAACCCGCGGCCAGCCGGCAGCGAGGATATCGTCACCGTAACCCAATCCGCGCCAGAAGTGGTGGGAGATGTGGGGGG
>AASF01000457.1 GCA_000168735.1 Candidatus Endoriftia persephone str. Hot96_1+Hot96_2
GAGCCGATGCCGCTGGCTCCGCCACCGACCGTCGATGGTGAGCCGCAGTCGGTGATCGGCCTGCGCACCTTCGATGAGATCAACGCCAGCATGGCGGAGCTGACCGGCGTCAGACCGAGTCAGTCGGAGGTGCGTGCCACCTTTGACAGCGTCAAGCAGCAGTTGCCGGCGGTGGAGAAGATCGGCGGTTTCCTCTCCGCCCATCAGGTGGCGGTGTCGCAGCTGGCGATCGAATATTGCAACGCACTGGTGGAGGACCAAGCCCTGTGCAGCAGCTACTTCCCTGGTTTCCCCTTCGACAGCGAGCCCCAGAGCGCCTTCGCCGGTGACCTGGGCGTTGATGCTTGATCCGGTACTGAGCCTGGATGCTCGGTGGCGGTCTGGCCGATCAGCCCGCCGAAGCGGAGGCCCGTGCCGAACTGAATCAGCTCACCGATCGGTTGACTGCCTGCGGTGCCAGCTGTGAGGCTGGGGCGCACCGCCACGGTGGTCAAGGCCAACTGCGCGGCACTGCTCGGCAGTGCCGGTGAANTGCTGCTGCAATAACCCCGGACACAATGATGAAACGACGACTCAGGAACCTCTCCCCGGATGCGCCGCTGCTCTACCCGGACCACCCTCGCCCGATCAGCCGGCGTGACTTCATTCGCCAGGGGCTGGCTGCCGGGCTGGGGGCGGTGACCTGCGCCGGGCCTGTTTGGCCTGTTTGCCAATCCGCGCCAGGCCAGTGCTGCTCTCTCCAGCGATCTG
>AASF01000456.1 GCA_000168735.1 Candidatus Endoriftia persephone str. Hot96_1+Hot96_2
GCTTATTTAGGAAAAGAGATTGTCCGTCTAGGCAGTGAAAAACCCTTTGAATATTGGCTACGCCTTCACAATAATTACCTGCCTTCTCCCCGTCAGCGGTGGTGCACCCGCATGATGAAAATTAAGCCTTTCGAAAAATTCGTCGGGGATGATCCCGTAATTAGTTACGTGGGCATTCGAGCGGATGAAAATCGTGAGGGCTATATTAGTCAAAAAGAGACGATTAAAGCCGTATTTCCATTTGCAGAAGATGGTCTTGTGAGAGATGAAATTTTCCAGATTCTTGAGGGCAGTATCGGCATACCTGAATACTATGAATGGCGCAGCCGTTCAGGGGTGTTACTTCTGTTTTTTTCAGCGCCAGGATGAGTGGTTAGGACTTAAGCGTAGGCATACAGATCTTTTTGAAAAGGCAAAAAAGATAGAACAGGATGTTGCAAAAGCGAAAATTTGATTGGGGAAAGGCCGAGATTGAGGAGTGTGGCCAGGGCTACACATGGAGCCAGGCTGGCCCGCTGGAGGAAATTGTTCGTAGGGCTGAAGAAAAAGACAAGAAGGATGGTCGAATTGGAAAGAAATCCTCTGAGCGTTGGCAGGATGTACTGCGAAATGAA
>AASF01000455.1 GCA_000168735.1 Candidatus Endoriftia persephone str. Hot96_1+Hot96_2
GATCATCTGATCCTCCTGCGCGAACCCCAAGCGGAACAGATAATGCCCTGGCAGGTTCGCGCGGCTCTTTAAACAAAGTGAAAACAGAGCGTTATTGATGATGAGCGGATGCGTGCCTGAGCAAGAGAGTGAGAGTGCACCAGAAAGTAACAGCTTCGCGGAAATGTATGGTAAAAACCTTACTGCTCCAATAGTTACTGTGGAGCAGTCGCCCCCCCTGCGGGGGCGCGGATTGAAACCGCACCCGACACAGTGATAGTGCCGAGCCGCAGGTCGCCCCCCCCTGCGGGGGGCGCGGATTGAAACCGGTTCGGTGCCTCCATGAGCTATGACGCCGAGAAGTCGCCCCCCCTGGCGGGGGCGCGGATTGAAACATGCACCACATCACTGTCGCGCATATCCGTCGCGGTCGCCCCCCCTGCGGGGGCGCGGATTGAAACACGCATCGAGAATATCGATTACAATTCTCCACTAGTCGCCCCCTGTGGAGGCGCGGATTGAAAACCATACAAGGTCCAGTGGGCATGGCGTTATGCGGCATGAAGATTCACGCCAGAATGACTTCGACTAAGGTGAAAAAGTGGTCGCAGCGTGTAACCGAGAGTAGCGATGCTCTCGATCTCGAGCCAGGCGTATTCACGTACGATGACCCGAGGCGGATAGCTGAATCCCTTAAACGCTCCGCTGAGCGCAGTCGACGCCGCAAGGCCGATCCGTTTCGCTCTGCGATGTCGATGCTGGCGTTCTACATCAATCGGGCAGGGGTTAAGC
>AASF01000454.1 GCA_000168735.1 Candidatus Endoriftia persephone str. Hot96_1+Hot96_2
ATCAGGTCCACCAGCAGCCGCGGCAGGTTTCGCCCGACCCCGTGGGAGAGGTAGATCCAGGCCGGAAAGCGCGGGTTGATCTCCACCAGGCAGTAGCGCCCGTTGGCGTCACGCAGCACCTCCACCTCCAGCGGACCAGGCCAGCGCAGCGACGCCACCAGCGCCTCAGCGGCCTGGAGCAGCCGGTTCATCCCAGATCGAGATCCCAGCCCAGGCCTTGCCTTTGTCGGTCATGGCGCGCTTGCGCATCATCACCACGCCATGCAGTCCGCCCTCGCCGTCGCCAACCCCGGTCAGATTGACCTCTTCACCCTGGACGAACTGCTGCACCAGCACCGGCAGCCCCCACTCGTTGGCGATACGGCGGAAGGCGTGAGCCGCCTGATCCGGATTGTGGGCCACCGGCGCATCGTAGAACTGGCCCTTGACCACCAGTGGGTAGTGCCACCCCTCTTGCTGGCACTGATAGAAGAAGCCAGCATGGGTCACGGGTTTCGTCTGCGGATAGTCGAGTCCCGGCGCTGGCCGCCAGGTCACCGAGCCGGTCCTTGTTACGCTGCTGCAACTGCTCCACATCGGGCAGCAGGCAGCGGATGCCCATCTGCTCCAGTTCCGGCATCAGACGGGCGAAGCCGAGCAGTTCCGCATCGAGACAGGGGATCAGGATGTCGATCGACTCCCGCGCCTGGATCGCCCGCAGGCGTTCCAGCAACGCCGCCTCCCCGGCCGATGGATAGGGCAGCAGATAGCCGGCGTCACACTGCTCGCGCAGATAGAGGCCCGGATCGAGCACATCATAGCCAAGGCCGACGATGCGCCCCTCAAACCCCTCCGACTCGCGCAGGCAGCGGGCCACCGCCAGGCCGGGGCCCGGATTGTCTGGCTTGGCGTTCATGCCGGTAACGGCGACGGTCACTCCCTTCATCCGTGAAACGCCTTACGCAGTTCGGCAGAAAAATCCAACAGATCCCGCTCCGCCTGCCTCGGTTCCAGATCCCACTCATCGGCCAGCTCTTCAATGATCCCGGTGACGCTCATTTCCTGCATCATCAGATGCAACAGGGCGAGTCCCGACTCATTGACGGTAAAACTGCGGCCGCTGACCGGATCGAAGATAAAGCCGCTCTCATTGATCGCCAGCCGCTGCAACAGCACCGGGTTCGGCAGTGTTTCGGATGGTTTCATTCCATGCATCTCCCAAGGTAAAAAATTCAGCAGGCGTTTCCAGCGGGCTTCCCGGTCGGGCATACGCCGATCCCTGCTGTGCCTGAATAAGTCAAGAGGTGGTCAGCAGACTGCTAGCCGCCCGGCTCTCGATCCATTGCGCCAGAATCCCGTCCATGCCTATAAAAGGCCGGCCTGCGCGGCAAGCCTGTCCAGGCCCGACAGCATATCTTTCATGCGTTACTGTAAAACCGAAGTTTCATTGTGGTCCGCGGAAGAGAGTAAAAGTGAAAGTGGTTACTTTCACCAGCATACGGTGGTTGTTTTTGATTCCAATGTGACTCTATTCACAATGGCCCTTCTCCACTGTGAGACGACAAGATTCGCAAACCATCCCATTAAACAAGTTTGCCGCACCTTCCAAGAAAAAAGGCACGACAAACAGG
>AASF01000453.1 GCA_000168735.1 Candidatus Endoriftia persephone str. Hot96_1+Hot96_2
ATCACTCCCTCAAGGAGGGCGAAGGTAGCGGCGCTGACGGTCATCTGGTCTACTGCTTTGTGGCGGGCTGATTTAGAGTTTGTAGCCGCGATGGATGGCGACAACGCCGCCGGTCAGGTTGAAGTAGTCGCAGCGTTCAAATCCGGCGTGCTCCATCATCCCCTTGAGGGTCTCCTGGTCCGGATGCATGCGGATCGACTCGGCCAGATAGCGGTAACTCTCCTCGTCTCCGGTAATAACCTTTCCGATCTTTGGCAACAAGCTGAAGGAGTAGAGGTCGTAGAGCTTCTCCAGCGGCTTGTTGGTGGGTTTGGAGAACTCCAGCACCAGCAGTCGCCCGCCGGGGCGCAGCACCTTGTAGATGGCGTCGATGGCGAGCTGCTTGTCGGTGACGTTGCGCAGGCCGAAGCCGATGGTGACACAGTCGAAGTGGTTCTCCGGGAAGGGCAGGTACTGGGCATCGGCCTGCACATAGTGGAGGTTGCCGGCGCGCCCCTCGTTGAGCATGCGCTCGCGGCCCTGCTCGAGCATCGCCGCGTTGATGTCGGAGAAGATGACCTCGCCTTCGGCGCCGACGAGGCCGCTGAAGCGGGCCGAGAGGTCGCCGGTGCCGGCTGCTAAGTCGAGCACTCGCTGGCCGCGGTGTACCCCGGAGATCTCGATGGTGTGGCGTATCCAGAGTCGGTGGACGCCAAACGACATCAGATCGTTC
>AASF01000451.1 GCA_000168735.1 Candidatus Endoriftia persephone str. Hot96_1+Hot96_2
GATCATCAATTTATGGGGGCCGCTGAAACTCATAATGTTGAAACTGCCTGAGCGAACCCCCTCACCGGCGTCTGTCAGCGCAAGCGGAAGTTGTTCCCCCTCCGAAGACTCCAGCCAGGCCTCGATCTCTACCCCGTCCGGCCTGAGCAGCCGTTTATCAGGAAGGATCTGTAGCTCCATCTCACCCTGCGCGGCGCCTTTGGTGACTTTGATATCAAGCGGTGACACCACCTCGTAGCTGATCCGTTTTTCACGCACGAAGGTGCGTCCTTTGGCGTTCAGAAGTAGTTCCCCCATCCCTGGCTGCAGATCCTCACCGCCATAGGCGAGGGAGAAGTAGCCATCTGCAGCGGTTTTATCTGCTCCTACGCCATCATCCAACAGTGGGCGTGGCTCATGTTCACGCTCTTCATCGCGCTGCATGGCGCTGATGTTGACTACCTTCAGGAAAGACTGTTTCTTGATTAGACGACCATGGTCGGTGAAGCTGACCTCCAGCGGCAGGGTCACCCCCTGCACCAGTCGATTCGGCAGCTCGTTCGTTTGCATTTTTAGGTCGGTCACCAACCATCACCCGGTTGTCGGGATCGACCTCGGCACGCACACGCCATTCGCCACCCTCGGGATTAGTGATTGGTGAACATGTCGTAGCCCTCATCTTGGTGCCAGCTGACCGA
>AASF01000450.1 GCA_000168735.1 Candidatus Endoriftia persephone str. Hot96_1+Hot96_2
TTGATCAAGCAGGCGCGCCATTACTAGCCGCACAGTTTAACGGTAATCAAGCCGATAAAAAACCACCGGGGCAAGCTGTCACTCCGCCTTCAAGGGCCCTATTTATCAGCCCCCTAGCGGGGGAGCTCCACCTGCTTGAACCCCTCAGGCACAACAAAAAGAGCGGGCGACTGCTCACCAAGCTCGATCTGTTTCAGCTCGCGCACCCTACCCCCCGGGAAAAATCTCTTTAATGGCAAGACAAAGCGCCGGATCATACCATTGGGTGGTCCGAACAACCTCTTGCTCGGGGCGGTTCACACTCACCTGCCACTTTTCCACACTCCGGCCTGCGACGGTCTCTCTGCCCAGCAGGCGCATCTCAGCCTGCTGCCCGCCTTCTGAGAGAGTACGTAGCGGAAAGCCTCGCTGTTTATCGAGCCACTGGGTCACCTTCTGAGCACCCTCCCCACTGCCGAGGGTGATCTGCCATTTGCTCGCTGGCCGTCCATTGAGCTGCTCTTCACCCAGACTTTCACAGAGTGCGCCCTCTACCTCTTCACAGGGATTTCGTTCACCGCGTCCAGACTTTACATCGACGTTTGGGCGCCCCTGCTGGAGCAGATAGGTGCGCTGCTCAAGATTTAGCAGCAGATTGCTCCCCGATTCGCTATCAGCAATCAACGCAATCGTGTCCCCAACCT
>AASF01000449.1 GCA_000168735.1 Candidatus Endoriftia persephone str. Hot96_1+Hot96_2
CAGCTGCTCGCCTATGAGGTCTATCTCGCCTCGCTGGAGGAGGCGGATAAGCCGCTGCGTGCCCCCAGAGAGGTGGCCAGCGCCGAGATGCTGGAGGGCTTTCACACCCATCTCGCCCAGGCATTGGAGGATATCGGCTTCGCTGACCCGCGCCAGTCCGACAAACTGCTGCGCCGCCTGCGCGCGTTGTTCCATCGCGCCCGCCCTGACCGGGATGAGATCAATATTCTGCGTGGCATCCTCAGCGCCGCCCAGGGGCGCAAATCAATGCGCCGCTGAGGCTCCTAGGCCCAGATTCATTTAACGGCTTCTTAGAGTCCGAGCCTGTCGCAGAGCCTCAGGGTCGGTTCCGACTGGTTCATAGTATAGAAGTGGAGCCCTGGTGCGCCGCCCTCCAGCAGACGGCGGCAGAGTTCCGTGACCACCTCGAGACCGAAGGCGCGGATGCTCTCCAGGTCATCGCTAAAACCCTCTAGCCGTTTGCGAATCCAGCGCGGGATCTCGGTGCCGCAGGCATCGGAGAAACGCACCAGACTGCTGTAGTTGGTGATCGGCATGATGCCGGGGATGATCGGGATCTCAACACCTAGTCGGCTGCACTCGTCCACGAAGCGGAAGTAGGCGTCCGGGTTGTAGAAATACTGGGTGATGGCGCTATCGGCGCCGGCATCCACCCTTGCGTTTAAAGTTGGCCAGATCGGTCTCCGGGTTGGGTGCCTGAGGATGAAACTCGGGGG